>JAUXUR010000038.1 GCA_030680745.1 Alphaproteobacteria bacterium | reverse complement strand
ATAATACAAAATTACGTGTATCTGTGTCTTAAAATATGTATAGTCAATGGACATTGGAAGGATACATCGTCACGCCTTACTCATGTATATAAGGATACACTTCGTTCGTTGTTCCTTGTCTGCTTCTCAAGTCTATTGACTATAGGTAGAAGGAAGGGGGGTTATGCCTCCCTTTTTTTATGTAACAGATTGAATTATTGTAATATAATTAATTTTATAAATAAAATTTGAACACATAAAGATATTTTAAAAAATATAAAACCCAGTATTTTTTACGGGTATTTTTAATCAAAATAATTTGATATTTTATTGTTTCGCACATTCACTAATGAAATGTGTGTTTTAAATTTAATATCTAGAATAGAAAGAGATAAAATGAAAAAATTAGGTTTAATTGCTTTTGCAATTCTTATAAATATATCCTCGCTTCATGCGGATAGAGAAATTGAAATACTGGAACGTGTTGTGGATCTTTGTGAAGAAATTTTCAATGAGATTGCTCTTCATGAATACGATAACGATTATAATTTTTCAGAAGAAAAATATAAAGAATTTTTAAAGAATCTAAAAGAAGCAGAAGACGCTGGATATAATTATGTCGTGCGTGATGGAAATAATCTAAAAGAGTTGATAATAAGTGCTCTAAAAAGGTTAACTTTAAAAGAATTGAAATCATTTAGACAAGAATTATCAACTGATCTTTTTCAAAAAGTATCTTTGCTTTCTCAACGGAGGTTGTCATATTTTGTATCAGGAAATTTCAAACAATCAAAAATTATTTTTGGAGAGAGGCATCGTTTATCTTATATTGGTGCTGGATCAAATGTATTGCCAGAAGATTTTAATCCTGTAATATACCTTAGTTTGTATCCGGATCTACAGAATCATGCCGATGAGAGCTTTACTTCAGATGTACATAAAATGGATTGGGCTACAAAACATTATTTAATGCATGGAAAAAATGAAGGAAGAGCGTATTTAAAAAAGGTACCTGTAGATTTTAATTATCGTAGATATCTTGAGCTGTATCAAGATTTAGATGATCATGCCAGAACGCTGGCTTCCGATGAATTAAGAGAAGCATTTGCTCAATCACATTATTTGAATGATGGAGAAAATGAAGGAAGACGATATAAATAAAATTGGTATATCATTAATTTCTTCTATAAGACGCATGTAGCGATTTAAAATTATCTACGTTGATGTTCTTTAAAAAAAGGGAGGTGTAGTCTCTCTTTTTTTATATAAGAGATTGAATTTTTTTAAAAAAAATAATTTTATAAATTAAATTTTAAAACATAAAGATATTTTAAAAAATAAAAAACCCAGTATTTTTTACGGGTATTTATTTAGAAAGTAATTTGATATTTTATTATCTGTTAAATTTAATAATAACTGAATGTAAATTTAACATTATAAATTAACATGTAAAATAGAAAGAAATAAAATGAAAAAATTAGCTTTAATTGCTTTTGCAATTTTTATAAATATATCTTTGCTTCATGCGGGGAGAGAAGATGACATTATGAAACGTCTTTTTCAGCTTAATGCTGAAATTCTTCGCTGTGCAGACTATTATAAGGTAGAAGAAAAATATAAAAGATTTGAACAATTGACCGATGAAGCAACGCAATCTAGATATACAATTGTTTCCAAAATAGCAATAAATATGAATGTTTATTTATTAATTCACTTGAATGATTTAAGAAATGTGTTTGGTAATCAAGATAATTCTTTAGTATATAACAATCCTATAAATTCAAATATAACTTCACGATCAAATAGTAATTCTTTAAAACATAAAGATACTGCAAAAATTGATAAAAAAGAACAATACAAACAGTTGAAAGCTGCTTATGAATATGCATGCAAAGCTTGGGATAATGAATATAAAGCGTGGGAAGATGAAATTAAAGCTTGGGATAATTTACGAGCACAATCTTCTTATTCATTAATAATTGATAAACCAAGTTCATATGATAAGCCCAGTAGATATGATAGACCAAGTTCATATGATGCACCTAGTTCCTATGAAAACGCAGAGAATTATATGAAAAAACTTGAAAAATGGCGTGTGGAACGTGAAAAATCTAAAGCTAAACGTGAAGTATTTGTTGCTAAGCGGAAAGTATATATGAATAAAGTTAAATAGATAATTCAAAAATAAATACATGGTATTTGAATATCTTTGGATTAAATATGTGTTGAACTTTATTTGTATTGCAATTCAAAATTACGTGCGTCTGCGTCTTAAAGTTTGAAGGGGAGGGAGTTTATGCCTCTCTTTTTTTTATGAAGAATATTTTATTTTGTTTCAGCTCAAATAATTTAACAAATAAAATATAAATCTAAAAAATTTTGTCTTGAAATCACTAATTTGTTAAAAAATATAAATAAATAAAAACTCTTTCTTAAAACAGATAAAAACATAGTATTTTTTACTGTTGCTTTAATAAAAGTAATTTGATACATTGTTTTTTCGCATATTCGCTAATGAATTGTGCATTTTATATTTAATGTCTAGAATAGAAAGAGATAAAATGAAAAAACTATCTTTAATTGCATTTGCAGTTTTTGTAAATATATCTTCGCTTTATGCGGATAGAGAAGAAGAAATAACCCAACGTCTTAATCAGCTTTATAATGAGATTTTTGAAGAAGGATCTATTAATGAAGGTTGTGATTTAGTAATTGAGAAATATAAAGAATTTTTACAGAATATAAAAGAAGCGGAAGTCGCTGGATATACTAATGCTGTGTTTTTGGGAAATAAACTAAAAACTGATATGTTAGATTATATAAGAACATTATTTTCAATAATGCTGGAGGCGGTAAGACCAGAATCAGAAGATTTTTTTCAAAAAGCAACGGTGCTTTCAGAGCGATTGCTGTCACATATTGAATCAGGAAATTTTAAACAGATACCAATTCTTTACGGCGAGAAGCATCGTTTATTCTATATAGACGATATAGATGATGTAGACGATAGTGGATTATTGCCAGAAAACTTTAATCCTGTTGTGTATCTTAGTTTGTATCCAGATCTTCAAAATGCGTATGGTGGGATTCTTTCGGATGAAGATAGAATGGATAAGGTTACAGAACATTATATAAATCATGGAAAAAATGAAGGAAGAGCATATTTAGATCCACTGCCAGAAGATTTTAATCCCGTAATATATCTTAGTTTGTATCCAGATCTGCAGAATTATGCCGATCAGCATTTTACTTCAGATGAAGAAAAAAAGAATTGGGCTGCAAAACATTATTTAATGCATGGAAAAAAAGAAGGAAGACGTTATTTATAAGAAAGTTGAATAGATTACGTTTATTTGCCAACATGTCGTATGTAATAACTCAAAATTACGTGTATCTGTGTCTTAAAGTTTGAAGGGGGGGCTTTCCTCCCTCTCTTTTTTTATGTAAGAAATTGGATTTTTTCAAAAAAATTAATTTAAGAAATAAAATTTAAACACATAAAGATATTTTAAAAAATAAAAAACCCAGTATTTTTTACGGGTATTTTTAATAAAAATAAATTGATATTTTATGGTTTCACATATTCAGTAATGAAATGTGTGTTTTGAATTTAACATCTAGAATAGAAAGAAATAAAATGAAAAAAATAGTTTTAATTGCTTTTGGAATTTTCATAAATATATCCTCGCTTTATGCGGGTAGAAATGAAGTGTATAATAATTTAAAGATTTCTTTTAACGCCGAGTGTGATGCTTGGGATAATGAATTTCAGGCTTGGGAAGATGAAATTAAAGCTTGGGATGAATTATCTAATATTTCTTCTGTATACTTGTTTGATATGCCAAGTGAAATATTAGATATGCCCTCAAAAATATTAAATACACCGAGTCGTAATTTTAATGCTCCATCTCAATGGGAAAATGAAAAAGAATATAAGATAAAGCTTAAAAAGTGGCGTGTAGAACGGGAAAAGTTTCAGGCTAAACGAGAAATATTTCAAGGAAAACGTAAAATACATGAGCTTACTCATTTATTAAATAATCTTTATTTGAAGAAAGATGCGTTTTTGATGAACAACAGTGGATCTCTGAAGAATAATAATTTTTCTTTGAGGGTGGATAAGGGTACATACAATAATTTAAAAATTGCTTTTGATGTTGAGCGTGAAGCTTGGGATAATGAATTCCAAGCTTGGGAAGATGAAATTAAAGCTTGGGATGAATTGTCAAAGAATTCTTCAATGGGGTTTTCCTTCGATAGACCAAGAAGAATAGGGGATATGCCCTCAAAGATAGGGAGTAAAGGGCCAGGTTCTTTGGACGCTCCATCAAGGATTTGTCCGGATGTAGTCGAATATGAGGCAAAATTAGATAAGTGGTGTGTAGAACGAAATAAGTTAAAGGCTAAACGAGAAAAATTTCAGAATAAACGTGAATTATATGAGTTTGATGCGAAAAATACATTAATATTTAATACTTTAGATAAAATAGGTAATCCGTTGAATACTGCTCAACAGAAAGAAATTCTTGAAGGCGAATTACATCGTTTAAGTTATTCACGTGCTGGATCAGATGTATTGCCAGATGATTTTAATCCAATTGTATATCTTGGTTTGTATTCAGATCTGCAAATTGTGTATGGTCAGCTGCCTTTAGATGCCAAAATGGATAAGGTTACAGAGCATTATTTAACTCATGGAATGAAAGAACCAGAAAACAGAAAATATAAACCAGACCCATTGCCCGTAGGGTTTGATCCTCTTGTCTATATTGATATCTATCAAGATCTTAAGCTTGCATATGGTCATTTGCCTTTAGAGGTTAAAAAAGCTGAAGTTGCAAAACATTATTTAATGCATGGAAAAAAAGAAGGAAGACGTTATTTATAAGAAAGTTGAATAGATTACGTTTATTTGCTGACGCGCCGTCACGTAATAATACAAAATTACGTGTATCTGTGTCTTAAAATATGTATAGTCAATGGACATTGGAAGGATACATCGTCACGCCTTACTCATGTATATAAGGATACACTTCGTTCGTTGTTCCTTGTTTGCTTCTCAAGTCTATTGACTATAGGTAGAAGAAAAGGGGGGTTGCGCCTCCCTTTTTTTATGAAGGCGCTTGAAAGTTGCTTCTTTCTTATGAAGAGGTTGTGTTTTTAAAAAATAAATTTAATTAAATAAAACATAGGGTATTCTCGTTCATTTCATTTCATTTCATTTCTAAAAACACTTGCAATGTGATGTTTTTATCTATATAAAGACACCAGTATTTATAAAACAACAAAAATTGAATTGTTTTATAAATGGTTATTATATTAACAGAAGGTTCTAAAATGAAAAAAATAACTTTAATTTTTTTTGCAATTCTTATGAATATATCATCAAGTTATGCAACTAGAGAAGATGAAATAACACAACGATTTTATGAGCTTAATGCTGAAATTCTAGCTTGTACAGATTCTCAGACTGCAAACGCTAAATATGATGAATTTAAGAAATATCTAAACGAATCAACAGCATATTATGATGTTAGTTCTATAGGGCTTAATATGAGTGTTGCTCTTAATAAGCATATATACAAACTAAGTTTGCATGAGGTTGAACAAAAAGACCACATAGCAAAAGCAAATGCAACGCAGCAGCTTCAAAATAATTTTGCTGAAATTGAACGTAGAGCTCAATTGCAGGATGCTCAAGATCAAGCAGCCATCGATGCAATTCTTGCAGAATTTAATTGAGATAACATTAGTTATTATTTTCCATTATTTCTTAATGCGTTAATAATACAATTTTATGTTTGTTGGTACTTTAAAAAAAAGGGAGATAATTTTCTCCCTTTTTTTATAAATATATATTTTAAATAGAAAGAGATAAAATGAAAAAATTAGTCTTAATTGCATTTGCAATTTTTATAAATATATCTTTGCTTCATGCGGGGAGAGAAGATGATATTATGAAACGTCTTTTTCAGCTTAATGCTGAAATTCTTCGCTGTACAGACTATTATAATGTAGAAGAAAAATATAAAAGATTTGAACAACTAACCGATGAAGCAACCCAATCCAGATATACAATTGTTTCTAAAATAGCAATAAATATGAATGTTTATTTATTGATACACTTGAATGATTTAAGAAATGTTTTTGGTAATCAAGATAATTCTTTAGTATATAGCAATCCTATAAATTCAAATATAACTTCACGATCAAATAGTAATTCTTTAAAACGCACAGATACTTTAAAAATTGATAAAAAAGAACAATACAAACAGTTGAAAGCTGCTTACGAATATGCATGCAAAGCTTGGGATAATGAATATAAAGCGTGGGAAGATGAAATTAAAACTTGGGACAATTTACGATCACAATCTTCATCTTCTTATTCATTAATAATTGATAAACCAAGTTCATATGATAAGCCCAGTAGATATGATGGACCAAGTTCATATGATGCGCCTAGTTCCTATGAAAACGCAGAAAATTATATGAAAAAGCTTGAAAAATGGCGTGCGGAACGTGAAAAATCTCAAGCTAAACGTGAAGTGTTTGTTGCCAAACGTAAAGTATATATGAATAAGGCTAAATAGATAATTCAAAAATAAATACATGGCATTTGTTGTAAATTCAATTAAAATTAATTTGATTCAATGGAGCAAGAAAATATTATTGTATATACAATCTGGGTTTCATTATAATAAAAAAAATTACAAAAATTGAGTTAAACTATGCTATAAATCATTGTTGTCATCTATGCGATAAACCCATATTTTAGAATTAACATGAAAACAGCACGATACGGTAACCAAGCAATATCAAATTTAATCGGTGAGATAAGTAGACCTTTTTTTCAAAAACAAGGCCTTATTGATGAACGTTTGGTGTTTTATTGGGCGCAAATTGTAGGTGATAAATTAGCGCAATATTCATTTCCTATAAAATTAGTGGGGCAACAAGGTCAAGTAAATTCGCCTCGTATTCTTGAAGTGCTTGTAAATCCAGGTGCAGCGCTTGAAATCACTTATGCAAAAAACTCGATCGTGGCTAAAATTAACCAGTTTTTTGGTTTTGCGCTTATTTCAGATATTCGTTTAAAACATGGACAAATTCAGAAAAATGATAAAAAATTACCTGAAAGACAAAAACGCACTTTAAATATACATGAAAATGAGCATATACAAAGTCTCGTAACACCAATTCAAGACAAAAACTTAAGAAATGCTTTAAAAAATTTGGGAAAAGCATTATTATCGCAACAAAGGGAAAATGTAAGAAAGTGAATAAATTGGTAAATATATTTGTTTTATTGTTATCTTTTATCTGTAGCCCATCTATCGCACAATGGGTTGATCATGAAAAACGCTTGCCAGATATTGTTGTTGCTCAAGATCCTTGGGCGCCTGTTGAAGTCATTATGTATTTTTCTTTTAGCTGCGGTCATTGTGCTCAATTCCATAATGAAAGTTGGGACAAATTTAAAAAAGACTATGTTGATACAGGTAAAGTGAAAGTCGTTTTGCGTGATGTTGCTTTAGATCTAGTTGGGTATTGTACGAGTAATTATGCAAATATGCTTTCTAGGGAAGATTATTTAAAATTTTTTGATATTTCCATGAAAAATCAAACTGAATGGTTAAAACAAAAAGATCAATTGGATTATTTCGTAAAGATGGCACAAATGGCTGGTTTGCCAAAAGTAGATCTTGATCAGCTTCGTGAAGATACAATCGTTAGCGATAAAGTTTTAGCACGTTGGAACGAGGCCAAGAAAAAATATTACCTAGATGGAACGCCTGGTTTTATTATTAATGGAAAAATTTATAATTATTATATGAAATATGATGAATTTGAGGCGAAGGTTAAAGAAGAATTGAATTTTGTGACAAAAAATGAGATTAAACCTGTTGTTGTAAGTCAAAATTCTAAAAGTTAATTTTTTTACTATACCCAAATGATTTGGAAATGCCAATTTTTTAGGCATGAGATTTGAGATGATTTTTGATGCCAAAAATTACGACAGGCAATTGATTTACCTTAGAAATTTTTGGTTCAAAAAGCGGCCAAAAGTCATCGACTAAAAACGGTAGTATCAGATCATTTGGGTATATATATAATAAAAGATAGTAAAAGCAATTTATTTTTTATTAGGATGGCAATGCATTTAAATTCTGAATTGACGTCATTCATAAAATTAATTAAAATATTAAAGGGTGATACTAATAAATAAAAAAATCACTTTGATATTTAATAAAAAAGGGGGAAACAAATGTACAAGTTAATTTGTCTTATGGTGACTTTTTTTGTAGTTGGAAAAGTTTTTGCTGTACCGAATGAAACGGAAATGCAAAGCGCCTTACAAAGCAATCTAAAAGTTTGTACTGATGGTTTAAATGATATTAAAGCTAAAGGCAAACATTTTAAAGAAGAAGAAAGACGTACAGCTTCTTCACCTGGCGGGATCAAGACGAGTGATGATTGGGAGCAAACGCTTACACAATTTTTTGCCAAAATTAATGAGGACAACCGCAAGGGTGTTGATATGATTGCTAAAGTCAAAGGATTGTCTGGGGCAGAGGCTGAAAAAGAGGTTGTAAAATTTAACGAGCATCTTAAGAATGTTTCTGTAGGGTGTAAAAATATGATGGATGGATTAAAGGATTCTATTTGTCATAATGCTGGGCTTAAAGAAAAAATTAAGTGTAAGCTTGGCTTGTAAAAGTTAAAATATAATTTAGAAAGCGCGATTGAGATATCGCGCTTTAATTTATTTAATGTTAAATTTTTAATATAAAACTAATCTTTGCATTCACTGATAATTCAAACGGATCAATTTCGTAATAAGGTATTTTTTGATCTAACAAAGTGATCTGATTATCCTTTGGAAGACGTTCAATTTCACGAAAAGATTTTAGTTGAAATACAATATCAAGCTGATGCTCTTTAATTGAAGAAATGTCAATAATACCAATGCCACGTATTTCTAATTTTGATTTGATTGTTTCGGGACAGCTTAGAAATATTCTGTTGTTTTTTAAAGTTAAAATGGTTTGATCGTCCGCAATAAGATATGCGCCTTTATCAATGAGTCTTAACGCTAAATCAGATTTACCGCTGCCTGATTCTCCTAAGAATAATAATCCCTTTTGTTTATATTGTAGAGACGTGCCATGAATTTGTTTTTGTATAATGTTCATATTTTGCAACTCCCAAGCCCACTCCCTACGTCCCGTGACTATATCATTATCCATAAGTATAAACCCAACCCCCTTCCTACGTCCCACGACTTGTTCGCGGGATCCAGACGATCTTTCCTAAAGTTAAGATTGTATAAATTGGGCAATGACATCTTCTTTATTTACTTTCTGGATCCCGCGAACAAGTCGCGGGACGTAGGAGGTGGAGTAAACAATAATTATCAACATATTATCATACTTATGGGTAATGATATGTTCGCGGGACGTAGGAAGAGGGTGTTTGAAACTCTCACGTCTTCCTGCGTAGTTACTATACTTCTCTTACACAAATTTAAAATATTTTTATCATGTTTGCGAAATATTTCTTTACTTTTTCTTGCCTTGTCATTATTCTCGTAAAAAGGTAAAAACTGGAAGCAAGATTAATGAATTTTTTTGCGGACGTCACATTTAAATCCTTCCGAAAGGCTCCTTAAGGAGCAAATAATACACCTTATTCAAAATTATCCCTAAAATAAACCCAATTTTTTTAAATTGTGCGTGAAAGATTTGTGCGACAGCAGGTATAGTGCCTATAGCGGTTCCAAAATCTGATGGCTTCAAAACTTAGAAACAAATGGGTATATAGATTTTAAAAACCAATTGATGAATTATGGTTAAATGAAAATGACTTCGCAAAAAATAGGATTTTGGGCAGTTTTTGCCCTTGTAGCTGGCAGCCAGATTGGCTCTGGCGTGTTTTTACTACCGGCAGCCTTAGCACCTTTTGGTGCGATAAGCCTTGTAGGTTGGATTATTTCCGGTTTAGGCGCTATTGCCTTAGCCCTGGTTTTTGGACAATTATGCGCGCGTATCCCTAAAACAGGTGGACCGCATGCTTATGTGCAAGAAAGTTTTGGACCAATAGCCGCTTTTTTTACGGGTTGGACATATTGGATTATTTCATGGATTAGCACGAGTGCTGTTATTGTGACGGCTATCGGTTATCTTTTGCCCTTAATTGGGGATCAACCCAAATTTATTGTTGTAGGACTTGAAATAGTTCTATTGACATTGATTACGTTGCTCAATTTACGTGGTGTTAAAGCGTCTGGTAACGCAGAATTTGTATTAACGTTGATGAAAATCATTCCCTTATTATTATTACCAATTGCTGCTTTATTCTTTTTTGATTATGGGAATTTTGTTAAAGATAGCTCGATTATGGAATTCACAGATTCGGAAATAATCAGCAAGGTAACATTAATGACATTGTGGGGTTTTATCGGCGTTGAATCTGCAACAACACCTGCAGGTTCTGTTGAAAATCCTTCAAAAACAATTCCACGCGCCATTGTTATTGGTACTGTTTGTGTAGCGCTTCTTTATTTGATGAATAGCATAAGTATTATGGGCGTTATCCCCGGTCAAGATCTGATGAATTCCAAAGCACCTTATGGCGATGCAGCACGTATTGTTTTTGGTGGAAATTGGCATTTAGGGATTTCACTTATTGCATCTATCATTTGTATAGGGACATTAAATGCGTGGGTTTTAACCAGCGGTCAAATTTCACTAGGACTTGCACAAGATCATTTTTTGCCTAAATTTTTTGCAAAACGAAACAAACACACAGCCCCTTATATGGGTCTTTTAATAAGTTCTTGTGGAATTTTGCCTTTACTTATTTTAACGGCGAGTGATAATTTAGCGCAACAAATCAATCTTATTATTGATTTTTCAGTGATGGCGTTTTTATTTGTATACGCGATTTGCGTGTTATCTTTTTTAAAGATTTTGTACCAGAATCGCCATGAAGGATCAGTTTTTCAATGGATTTATGGGCTGGGTGCGATTGGTTTTTGTGGTTGGATTTTTTATAATACGGAATTTACAACGCTTTTAATTTCTGGTTCTTTTGTTGTAAGTGGGTTGCCTATGTACTTTTTTATGAATCGACGTTCAAAATCATAACGCCCCATCCTATGGGCAAATTCGTCGTCAGACATCCGCTTCCGGTACTCATGTACGAAAAGGTACACTCCGTTCCGGTTCTTTGTCTTTCTAGACTTTGCCTCATAATTTGGAGCGTTACAAAAATTTAGAAATACATTGGTTGCAGATTAGGAAATAATCCCTAAATAAGTAAGTAGAATTTTATACTGGCTGCTGTTTACGGCGGTCAGTATTTAAAAGGCCCCTCTTAAAAAGGATAAAACGCGATGCAACATCAAAACCCGCATCAATGGTATGGTACAACGATCGTCAGTGTTCGAAAGGGCAATGAAGTTGTTATTGCAGGCGATGGTCAAGTAAGTCTTGGTAATACAATTATTAAAGCGACCGCTAAAAAAGTCAGACGTCTTTCGAATGGGTCTGTTATTGCTGGTTTTGCAGGCGCAACAGCTGATGCTTTTACGCTTTTTGAACGGTTAGAAGCGAAACTTGAAAAATATCCAGGTCAATTGTTACGCGCTTCTGTCGAGCTAGCTAAAGATTGGCGTACAGATCGTTATTTGCGTAAATTAGAAGCGATGATGGCAGTGGTCGATAAACATGCATCTCTTATCCTAACGGGAAATGGTGATGTGCTTGAGCCCGATGATGGATTGATTGGTATTGGTTCCGGTGGTGCTTTTGCTTTATCGGCAGCGCGTGCCATGGTCGATGTTGAAGGATTAGACGCTGAAACAATTGCGCGCAAATCGATTTCAATTGCAGCAGATATTTGTGTATATACAAATTCAAACATGACCGTCGAAAAATTATAACTTTCCATCCTATGGGTAAATTCGTCGTCAGGACTACGCTTCCGGTACTCATGTACAAAGAGGTACACTCTGTTCCGGTTCTCGTCCTTCCTAGACTTTGCCACATAATATGGAAAGTTAATCTACATAATTCGTTAGAAAAACCACTTTTAAGAAAGGTAATTAATGATGAGTTCATTTAGCCCCCGTGAGATTGTTTCAGAATTAGATCGTTACATTATTGGTCAACAAGATGCAAAACGAGCTGTCGCCGTTGCACTTCGTAATCGCTGGCGCCGTCAACAATTGCCGGACAATTTAAAAGAAGAAGTATTGCCTAAAAATATTTTGATGATTGGGTCAACGGGTGTTGGTAAAACAGAAATAGCAAGACGTCTTGCTAAATTAGCGCAAGCACCTTTTATAAAGGTTGAGGCAACAAAATTTACAGAAGTTGGTTATGTAGGTCGTGATGTTGATCAAATCATTCGTGATTTGGTTGAGATATCCCTACATCAAACAAAACTTAGAATGCGTGAAGATGTACAAGCCAAAGCCGGACAACATGTTGAAGACAGATTATTGCAAGTCTTGGTAGGTAAGCAAGCAAGTGATGAAACACGTCAACGTTTCAAAGAAAAGCTTCGTGATGGTTCGTTAGAAGATAAAGAAATTGATATTGAGCTTTCTGACAATGGTTCTCAGGGTATGGCAAGTTTTGATATACCAGGGATGCCAGGTGCACAAATGGGCATGATCAATATGAGCGAAATGTTTGGCAAAGCCTTCGGTGGCACCAAAACAAAATTGCGTAAACTTCGTGTAAGTGAAGCACGGACGATTTTGATGGATGAAGAATGTGATAAATTGCTTGATCAAGATGATGTTACACGCCAATGTATATTCAGTGTTGAGCAAAATGGGATTGTTTTTCTTGATGAAATTGACAAAATTTGCGCACGTTCTGAACGTCAAGGTGCAGATGTAAGTCGTGAAGGTGTCCAGCGTGATTTGTTGCCGCTTATTGAAGGTACAACCGTATCGACAAAATATGGCCCGGTCAAAACAGATCATATTCTGTTTATAGCATCAGGCGCGTTTCATTTGTCTAAACCTTCAGATTTATTACCAGAACTTCAAGGACGTTTGCCGATTCGCGTTGAGTTAAAATCCTTAACGGCAGCCGATTTCAAACGCATTTTGTTGGAACCCGAAGCGAGTCTTATTCGTCAATATAAAGCGCTTTTAGCAACAGAAAAAGTGACGTTGGATTTTACCGATGAAGCGATTGATGAAATAGCATCCCTTGCTGAAGAAATAAATCTAAGTGTTGAAAATATCGGTGCAAGACGTTTGCATACAGTGTTAGAACGTTTACTTGAGGAAATAAGTTTTGAAGCCAATGATAAGCCAGGTGCTTCCATTACTGTAGATCTTGATCTTGTGAAAGAGCGCGTTTCAAGTCTGAAGCATAAGGCAGATTTAACCAAGTTTATATTATAGTGATAGTTGGTCCCATCATTGCACGTATTATTTCGTGATCGGTGGGACCAATGTTAATATGTTTTAATATTTTCTGTTTATAATTTTTTTATAAATATCTTGGGCAAGTTTTTGTGCATCTTTGTTATATGTTTCATTGGAAGCAACAAATGAATAAATGAGTGCGTACATTAATTTGTTGGGTTCTTGGCTTACTGGTTCTTCATTCTTGAAATACATTTCAGCCAAATGTGCTTTGGCCATATGTCGTTCGGATAAGTCATTACTTTCTAACAATATTTTATTTAAATAAGAAAATTTAATCTGTAAATTTATTGTATTGTTGTTAATGCAATTTGGATAAGGTTGGATTTCGTTAAAACAATTGGATTCTTTTTTTACTTTTTTTGATTCTTTTTTGTCTTCTGTAGGGTTATGTTTTCTTTTTTTAAGATTTGGTTTTTCTTTTTTAATTGCAGGAAAAATAATCAATGAATGATCATTATTTATAAGTTGAATATTGCTGGGTAATTCAAAAGAACTTTCATTGGGTGTTATAACTAGATAATAAGGATTGTCATTTTCATTAAACATTGTGTGTGTTTCAAATAGATTTTCAGATTTTGAAGACTCGTTCTCTGAAATAATCACACCATTGGTGTCATTTGTGAGTCTAGCATTTAACACGTAAGGTATTGTAAAGCTTGTAATATCGTCTAATATAATTGAGTGTATGACATTTTCATCGGAAATAATCATTGCTGCGTTAAGTGGTTGTAAAAGTATTCCATAGATTGCCATTAAGTATGATATCTTTTTCATTTCATGTCCTGATAATTAATTTAATTTTATAATAAGCTAGTTAAGCAAAATGTGCACAAAAGTCAACAAAAAACACGATGTTGTTTAAATATATATGATTTTATATGTATTTATTATTTCAAATTTCATTGTTTTGTGATAGTATCTATATTATTTTTATAAGAGGTTATCAAATGTTTAAAAAATCTATCTTACTCCTTGCCTTAAGTTTTTGTATAAATACATCGTTAATTGCTGAAAAAATAGTAATTTTGGGTGGTGGCCTTTCGGGTCTTACGACAGCTTATGAACTTATTAAAAATGATGTACATAAAGAGCATGAGATTGTTCTTTTTGAAGGTCGTGATCGATTGGGTGGTCGTGTTCATACGCATTATTTTGATGAGGGTCAAAATAGTTTCTATGAAGAAGGTGGTACTTTTATTGATAAAGATCATAAACAAATTAAGAAACTTGCAAAAGAATTAAAAATTAAGCTCAAAAAAAATTCCTTTGTAGATAAAGATGTTTTTGTTGTTGATGAGCAAAAATTCATAAAAACAAAAGATGCGTATTATATTGTAGATATGCTTGTGAATTTTTTAGATGTATTTAAAAAAAGAAATATAAATTGGGCTCATTATAATGCTCAAACAATGCAGTTAGAGTATGTAAAAGCAGACGATTATTTAAATGGCTTGGATGAAGTTACAAAAAAATTTCTTGTAACATATTATTTCGATGAAGTAGGTTTGGATTTAAACAATATGCCTGCTACTGCGTTATATTGGATTAATGAGGATTTAAAAGAAATTAAGCAGCTTTTAGAGCTAAAAAAAAGAAAAATAAAAAGAACATTTTTAAGTGGTCTCGCCAATAAATTTGCTTATCGTTATAGCGTAAAAGGTGGTATGTCACAATTGATTAATGCGCTTGAAAACGCAATTAATGATAAGGTTACAATAAATCTTAATTCGAAAATAGTTTCTATCAAAAAAGAAGACACTATGTATAGATTGGATTTTGAAAATGGGGAAGAATGTATAGCGGATCGTATCATTGTAACATTACCTTTTTCAACTCTACGTCATGTAAATTTGGTTGATGTTCCACTTACTGATTTGCAGCGCCTTGCAATTCAAACACTTCCTTATGGGCAGCATATTAAAGTAGGGATTCCTCTTGATGCAAACAAGGATATTGCCAATGATTTACTTTATTATGTTAATTTAGACCATCAATTCATTAGTTGGGCTGGGCAAAATGCAATGACTTTTTTTCTGGGATCAAGTAAAAGTCAAGAATATGCGCAAGATGATGTTAATAAACTTGTTGATGATTTAATGCCAGGACTTCAATCTAAATATGAATATATAAAAAATTTTGGTGCGCCTACAATTAAAAATTGGGTAACAGATCCATTTGCATTGGGAACTTATTCAGGCCGTTCCTCGGAATGTAATATAGTTGTTTTTAATCCAAGCGAAACAATTCGTGATATTTACGTGTTTGCTGAGCCCACTATTGATAATAGATTTTTCCTAGCAGGAGAACATATTATGGCCGATGGCAGTGCAGGTCACATGGAAGGTGCAGTACGTTCAGGAAAGATTGCGTCAGGACTTTTGTTAGTGAATCTTTTAAAGTAAAGTAAGATTTTCTTGCTACTACATGCAAAAAAAGGTATAAAGTAAGATCTACTATACCCAAATAGTTTTAAAATGTGGGTAGTCAGATAAGTGGTGAGACACGCGCGGCGTATTCTTCATACGTGAGCGGGATGAATCCCGAAATTTGACGCCCTCCACATTTGGAAAGAATTGGGTAGTGTCGTGCTATGGCGTAAGGACATGCCTGGCCGATATTTTTTCAACCTTTAACGTATTGAAGGATTTAGAAATGTCCAAATTAAAAACGAAAAGCAGTGCCAAAAAGCGCTTTAGCTTTACAGCAACCGGCAAAGCACGCGGCGCTCAAGCAGGTAAAAGACATAATATGCGCAAACGTTCAAACGATATGTTGCGCGATTCACGTGGTACGCGGATTCTTGCAGATGCAGAAACAGCCCGTGTTCGTAAATATTTACCCTACGCTTGAGGAGATCATAAATGGCCCGTATTAAAAGAGGCGTGACCTCCAGAGCCCGTCATAAAAAAGTCCTAAAACTTACTAAAGGTTTTCGTGATAGAAATAGTAGTTGCTACCGCGTAGCGCTTGAGAAACTTGAAAAATCTTGGCAATATGCGTATCGCGACAGACGTAATAAGAAACGTGAATTTCGTGGTCTTTGGATTCAGCGTATCAATGCTGCAGTCCGTGAACATGGCCTAACCTATTCACTTTTCATTCATGCGCTTAAAGTTGCTGGTATCACAATGGATCGTAAAGTCTTATCCGACATTGCTATTCGTGACCCACAAGCTTTTGCAGGAATTGTCAACCAAGCTAAATCAGCCGTTGCTTAATTATCTGTAATTACTGCTTTTAAAAGGCCTCCTTTCGGGGGCCTTTTTTTTTATCAAAAATAATTTAAAAATAGCATAAAAATAAGTTGATTTTTTTGAAATAATCATGTATGAAGTAATGATAAAGTAATGTTTATGTTTTAAACTTACGTTATATTGTAAAATCTTTAAAAGAGGTAACTTATGAAGAAAATAATGTACTTAATGGGAATTTTAATTAGTTTTCCACTTTTTGCTGTTCAATTGCAATGTGCCAAGGGACCAGTTGAACGGGCTGGGATGATTTTGGTTAAAGTTTATCCAGACGGTGTACCTTGTGTTCTTGTTGGAAAAGATATAAGACAGGGTTATATAAATTTTCCAGCTGGTGAATGTGATTTAAGCGATCAATATTCATTTAAGGCAGCTGCACGCGAAACAATGGAAGAAACAGGAAATGCATTGCATTTTAGTTCTAAAGATGTAAGTGAAATGGATTACATTTATTCAAATCGTCATAAAATTGAGCTTTTTATACATCGTGATGATAATTTGAGTGTTAACATATTAACAGCTTCAGTTGCTGCAGCACAATCCAACCCAGCTTTAGGTCGTGAATATAAAGAAGTAGATCAATATTATGCTATTCCTATTCAAAATTTGCTAGATGTAGCAAAAGGAATTCAAAATGCTGGCTATCCTTCATCACAAAATATATCAGCGCAAGGATTAAATGCAATTAAGTCAAAAAATGGACATAATTTAGTGTTTGAATCGCATTATATTGCTGCTATTGCGCAAGATTATGCAAATGCTAAAAATATTTTTGAAAAACTTACAGGTCAAATATTTCAATAAAATTATGAATGATGTCATAACGAAAGTTGCGGTATCCAGTTTTTTAAAGGGCCTCTTTTCGGAGGTCTTTTTTTTATCTTAAAATAAAATATATTGACCTATTAATGCGAGATGCGTATTAATTATTGTGTAAGCAATACTTACAATATTAATAATTTTTAAACGAGGTAATTATGAAGAAAATAATATATTTAATCAGTGCGTTGATTAGCTTTCCACTTTCAGCCGTCACATTATCAACGCCTGCAGGGAAGCCTGTTGAGCGTGCAGGCATGATTTTAATTAAAGATTACAATGGAACGCCTTGTGTTCTTGTTGGAAAAAGTAAGCATATCACAAGTGCTAAGGTCGTGAACTTTCCTGCTGGCGTTTGTGATGCAGGTGATACATATACGTCGCGAACAGCTGCACGTGAAGCAAAAGAAGAAACGGGTGGTTTGTTAACATATAAATCTTCGAAAATTCGTAATATGCCTTATGTTTATGCAAATAAACATCAGCTTTTTGTAAAGAAAACAAAAGCTTCTGTTACAGCGTTAACACAAGCAGTGCGTGCAGCACAATTGAATCCATCTTTAGGTCATGCGTATAAAGAAATTGATCAATATTATGCGATACCTGTTCAAAATTTACTTAATGCGGCAAAAGCTGTTAATGGGTCACGTGTAAATGGTCGAATTAATCAGTCAGCCATCGTGCGAAATGGATTGAATAAAATTAAATCACGCAATGGGTATGATTTAGTGTTTGAATCGCATTATCTTTCTACAATTGCTAAAGATTACAAGAATGCTAAAAACATTTTTGAAAGCCTTACAGGCAAAAAATTCTCATAAAGTTCATAACTTCAAATCCCTCCTACGTCCCGCGATCAAGTCGCGGGCATATCATTACCCATAAGTGTTTCAAGTTATTGATATTTATTATTTATTTTCGGATAGTTCGATTCAATTTATGAGGGAATTTTTAAATTTATGTTCAAAATTTTCTCTACTCCCATTGTTTCCCTGGACAGGCGAGAAGCAAAGCTTCGAGTAGGATCCAGGGTCCAGATTAAAATGCATGCTCGTAAGAGCATGTCTTTGTTTTTTAAACATTTAGCATGATCTTCGATCATAATTATTTCTGGGCCCTGGATCCGCATTCGAGCCCTTTGGGCTCTCATTGGTCCAGGGAAACAGCTGGGGTGGACGTTGAGAACTACGAGTTGCCATACTTATGGGTAATGATATGGCCACGGGAAGTAGGAGGTTTTTCGTGTTTTCAAATTATTCGACTATATCTACGCTTTTACTCTTTTCTTAATTCCTTGTATACTCATCAAAGTTAATAAGAAGGAGAGAAAATGCCAGATTTTAAAAAATGGGCAAACTTAGCCCAAAAAGAAATCAAGATTGAGGCAGATCCTCTCGATTCACATGTGACGCCTGAAAATATTACGTTGCAAAGGCTTTACACGCGCAACGATTTAGAAAATATTGAATGGCTTGATTCTTATCCGGGTATTTTTCCGTATGTGCGCGGTGTCAAAGCCACTATGTATTCACAGCAACCTTGGACGATTCGTCAATATGCTGGCTTTTCAACGGCCGAAGAAAGCAATTCTTTTTATAAAGAATGTTTAAAGCACGGTCAAAAAGGCCTATCCATTGCGTTTGATTTGCCTACGCATCGTGGTTATGATTCGGATCATCCGCGTGTACAAGGCGATGTTGGGAAAGCGGGCGTTGCAATTGACTCAATTCTGGATATGAAGATCTTATTTAAAGACATTCCATTGGATCAAATGAGTGTATCCATGACCATGAATGGGGCTGTGCTCCCTGTTTTAGCTGCCTATATCGTGGCGGCAGAAGAGCAAGGTATAAAGAAAGACCAATTAACAGGTACAATTCAAAACGATATTTTAAAAGAATTTATGGTGCGTAACACCTATATTTATCCACCTATGCCAAGCATGCGTATTGTATCTGATATTATGGCTTATACAGCGGAATATATGCCTAAATTTAATTCAATTTCGATTTCTGGCTATCATATGCATGAAGCAGGGGCTACTGCCGTGCAAGAGCTTGCCTTCACGATTGCCGACGGCATTGAATATGCAAAAGCTGCTCAAAATCGCGGTATAGATATCGATACAATTGCGCCCCGATTTTCATTCTTTTTTGGCATTGGCATGCATTTTTTTATGGAAATTGCTAAATTGCGGGCTGCGCGTATTTTATGGGCGCAAGAAATGCAGCAATTGAATCCTAAAGATCCACGATCCTCTATTTTACGCATGCATTGTCAGACGTCAGGCGTTAGTCTCACAGCCCAAGATCCCTATAATAATATTATGCGCACAACAATTGAAGCGATGGCGGGTGTTTTAGGTGGCACGCAATCATTACATACCAATTCATTTGATGAAGCGCTTGCCTTGCCGACGCCCTTTTCAGCACGCATTGCACGTAATACGCAATTGATTTTACAGCATGAAGCGGGATTAACGCATGTTGTCGATCCTTTGGGTGGTTCCTATTACATCGAAAGCTTAACAAATAGCCTTGTGATAGAAGCACAGAAATTAATCAAAGAAATTAATGATATGGGCGGCATGACGAAAGCTGTCATTCAAGGTTATCCAAAATTATTGATCGAGGAAGCCGCCGCAAGAAAACAAGCTTTTATCGATGAAGGCAAAGATATTATTGTGGGCGTTAATAAATACAAAGTGGAAGAAGAGTCGAAAGTTGATTTGCTGAATATTAATCATCAAGATGTATTGAATACTCAATTGGAACGTCTCGCATTACTAAAAAAAGAGCGCAACCAAGTATTGGTAGATCAAACGCTTTTAGCGCTTGAAAATGGCGCTAAAGTTGAGAGCAGTAATTTGCTTGCGCTGTCTATTGAAGCCATCCGTGCGCGTGCGACCATTGGAGAGGTTTCAAATGCATTGGAGAAAGTATTTACGCGTCATAAAGCAATTATCAGAACAGCTGCGCATATTTATGGTGATGCATTGAAAGACAATAAAGAATTCCAGCACATTTTAGCCCGCGTCGTAGAATTTGAGCGTGAAGAAGGCAGACGTCCCCGAATTTTAGTCGCAAAATTAGGCCAAGATGGTCATGATCGGGGCGCTAAAATCATTGCAAGTGCATTTTCTGATATTGGTTTTGACGTGGATATGGGGCCGCTTTTTCAAACACCTGAAGAAGCTGCCCAAGATGCTATTGATCACGATGTGCATATGATTGGTGTATCCACACAAGCAGCAGGTCACAAAACACTTGTGCCGGAACTCATTGAATTGCTTAAGAAAAATGGACGAGTCGATATTTTAGTGATTTGCGGAGGCGTGATTCCACCCCAAGATTACGATTTTTTGTATCAAAAAGGGGTTAAGCTCATCTTTGGGCCTGGGACAACGATTATTGATTCGGCTTCGAAGATATTAGATCTTTTAAAGAGTAAAAAATAATATTTTAAAGTTTTTATTTATATAGTACAATTAAATTAAAAGAGAAATGGAGGAATCAAATGAAAATAATAATGGCTATTGCTTTAGTGGTTTTAGGGACATCTTTTAGTGCAAATGCTGAAAGAATGAATTTGAACCCAGAAGCTGTTGCAGCCCATATTGTGGCTTTAAATCAGCGGGCTGCAGAAAATGATACAAGGGCAGCACAAATTGCTCAACGTATTACGGAACTAAAAGCAGAAAAACTTGTAGAAGCTAGGAAAGCAGCACCAGGAAAACCGCAAGTCTCTCTAGATCGCGTTGACCCAGAAGCAGGTCCTATACATACAGCACGTCATAATGCTATTGCAGGCGAAATTTATGCTGCAACGAACGATAAAAATACAGCACAAAGAGCAGCGGATGAAGCGAGAAAGAGAATGAGAGATTTAAACAGTTACAACAAACATCATGAAAGGCTGGTTAAGCTTGACACCGATGCGAAGAATAATCCAAGAGGCATTAGTGAGCGCCCTATGCATGCGCGTGAAATTCATGCACTAGAGCAACACATACAAGACGTTAATCGTTATATCACAGAGAATAACTTACATACCCAATAATATTAGTTTGTTGGAAAAGTATAGATCGTCATTCATTTTATTGTGGTGAGTTTACGACTTTTTTATCTTTTGCTATGAAAAATAGGAGGAGTAAATGTTAAATTTTCACTCCTCTTTTTTCGTTATAATTTTTTTTTAATTAAGAGTATAGGCTCTCTATTTATTAACAGACTTATTTTAAATTTTTATTATTGAGGTTAATTAATCTGTTTCCTCAGCATTTATGTCTTTATTTATTAAAAAATAAACGAAGGATTTTTTGCCAAATCTTCCGTCATTTGTTTTATATTAGCGCGTTTTATATTTCTGTTTTTACTATCCTTTAAATCCTTGTATACTCAGGAAAGAAATTAAGATTCGGGTGTAAGGAATAAATATGAGACGATTCCCAGATGTAACTGTTGGCACAGCCCATTTTTCGACGCTTAAAACTTTTTTGGGCTATCTTTGGCCCAAAGACAATCCCAAAATTAAAACACGTGTTGTTCTTGCTTTTTCGTTTTTGTTTTTGGCAAAACTTGCTCATGTTATTGTACCTTTTGTTTATAAGGAAATCGTCGATTATTTTGCACCCGTAACAGGCGTCAAGCCTTTAGTTATTCCCGTTATTCTTATTGTGATTTATGGGCTCGTTCGTTTGTCGACATCATTTTTTACAGAATTACGTGATGTTACTTTTCGTTTTATAGAACAATGGATCACACGCTTTATGGGTTTGGCGGTTTTTAAACATCTGCACAAATTATCGTTACGTTTTCATTTGGATCGAAAGACGGGTGCTTTAAATCGCGCGATTGAACGTGGGATAAAAGGAATTGAATATTTAACTTTCTTTAGTACATTTAATATCCTGCCGACTTTATTAGAAATCATTCTTATTAGCGGCATTATAACCTTTATGTTTGGCTTTGCTTTTTCGCTCACCATCATTATTCCCTTGGTTTTATATATTATATTTACAGTTACTATTACCGAATGGCGCAATAAATTTCAGCGTGTGATGAATCAACAAGAAAATGATGCCAATGCCCATACAATTGATTCATTGTTGAACTATGAAACAGTTAAATATTTTTCGAATGAGGAAGCTGAAGAAAAACGTTTTGATGGCTTTTTAGAAAAATATCAAATTGCTGCTTTGTCTAATCAAAAATCCCTTTCAATTCTTAATTTTGGTCAAAGCGTTATTATTGTCTGTGGTATTACATTGGCGATGGTTCTCGCCAGTATTAAATTGTTAAATCAAACGATCACCATGGGTGATTTTGTGTTGATTAATACGTATTTATTCCAGCTTTATATTCCATTGAATTTTTTGGGGACAGCCTATCGAACAATTAAACAATCTTTGGTTAATCTTGAAGAAATGACATCATTGCTTCAAGTCTCGCAAGAAATAAAAGATCGCGATAATGCAATTGATTTGCCACCTTTAGGGGGTGAAATTAAATTTGAAAATGTATCTTTTCATTATGATCCAGACCGCGCGATTCTTAAAAATATTTCGTTTACGCTTCCTAAAGGTCAGACAATTGCGATTGTGGGCCCCAGTGGTGCGGGTAAATCAACGATTTCAAGGCTTATATTTCGATTTTATGATGTGACACAAGGATCTATTAAAATTGATGGGCAGGATATTCGTGATTTATCACAAAAATCTTTACGAAAAGCTATAGGAATTGTGCCACAAGATACTGTTTTATTTAATGATTCTATTTATTATAATATTGCTTACGGTAAAATTTTGGCGGATGCGTCTGAAATTCATCTTGCTGCAAAGCTTGCTCATATTGATCAATTTATTGAATCTTTGCCTCAAAAATATCAAACAATGGTGGGTGAACGAGGGTTAAAATTATCTGGTGGTGAAAAACAACGTGTAGCAATTGCGCGCGTTATTTTAAAAAACCCGATGATTCTTCTTTTTGATGAAGCAACTTCAGCGCTTGATTCAAAAACTGAAAAGGAAATTCAACATAATTTGAAAGAAATTTCAAAAGATAGAACAACATTGATTATAGCGCATCGTTTATCAACAATTATTGATGCTGATAAAATTATTGTACTTGATCACGGAGAAATTATTGAAGAAGGCACGCATCAAGAATTATTAGCCCTAGGTGGTCTATATGCAACGATGTGGGCAAGACAACAAGAATCATCAGGATTACGTGAAAAATTACAGGAAGTTGAGCAGGAAAGTCCGCTTGCATGATAGATCTGGATTCATTCATTCAGAAACTAAGATCATTTGATCGTGCTGGGATTGCACAAGCGATTACGCTTATTGAATCAAACAAAGAATCTGATCAAGATTTAGCAGATATCCTTTTTCAAAAGCTTTTACCAATTAAATCTGCATCTTATATTATAGGTGTTACGGGCGCACCAGGCGTTGGAAAATCTTGTTTTATAGATGTTTTTGGATCAAAATTGGCGGTACTCAACAAAAAAATCGCAATTCTTACCTATGATCCAAGTTCGATCCTTAGCGGAGGGTCATTATTGGGTGATAAAACGCGCATGATGCATTTGTCACAGCATAAAAATGTGTTTATTCGCCCATCACCATCTAAATCAACTTTAGGTGGATTAGGGCCTAAAACATTTGAAACCCTTCAATTATTTCAAGCACTTGGGTTTGATTATATTATCATTGAATCAGTGGGTGTTGGCCAATCTGAAATTGATTTAGCGTCTTTAGTTGATTGTTTTATTTTGCTTTTGGCCCCAGGGGGAGGGGATGATTTACAAGGTTTAAAAAAAGGCATTTTAGAATTTTGTGATATTTTATTGGTTAATAAAGCGGATCAGTCATTACGCGAAATGGCCGAACAAACGTTGCATGATTATACGTATGTTGCGAAAGCAAAAAAAATACCATTGCATCTTATTTCGGCTTTAGAGAATCAAGGAATTGATGACGTTATTGATATCATCAAACAGCAAAAACCAAAAAATCAAAAAAAACAAAAAGATTTTATTCGACATATTTTATTGGCGCAGATGATGGATTGTTTGGATAAAAAAATAAGTGACGATGATGTGCTTTCTAATGTGTTTAATAAGTATATTTTGTCTATTGAAAAAAACGCATTAACGCCACATCAGGTATTGAAAGATTTTTTGCCTAAAGTTATTGAATCATTGGGTATCATGAAGAAAAATAACTTGTCGTAAATTTTTCTTAAGAAATAATCAGTTTTAATCAAAAAAGGCTGGTCAAGCTGATTGTTTTTATGGTATAAAAATCTCGGATGGATGGCCGAGCGGTTGAAGGCACCGGTCTTGAAAACCGGCAGAGGTTTGCGCTTCTCGTGGGTTCGAATCCCACTCCATCCGCCAGTAAAAATATTTGTCACGTTATATACGTAAAGAAAATTACACAGTTCATAGTGCAAAAGACAAGAATAATATTCCCAAAAGATCGTAAGAAGCGTTTAATGTAATAAATTATGAATTGATAGTTCTTTGATTGATTGTATTGTTTTTTTAATAATTATCAGTGTGTTGTATTTTTCAAGCTGTTGGGGTCATGAAGTTTGAGATTTGTAATGTTTGAATGTTTTAAATATAAAGTTTACATTCCACTTATTCATCATCTGTTTTGTTATTCGTATACAAAAAAATTGGTCAAATATAGACTGAATTGGAGTTCAATTTAATGCAAAAAGATAATTCAATCGTTTCTCCAAGGGAGATCGACGAGATCACTTTAGCGCAAAAAAGCAATATAAAGCCTTTGTCTGGGAAGAGTGATGAAGCTTTAACGCGTGATTTTGGTTTGTCTAGGCATTCTAGGCTTGGATTTGCTATTGCTTTATTTCTTTCTGGTTGCGCTGCGCTTGCGTATCAAGTGGCTTGGCAACGCGCTTTGACTCAAATCATTGGCTCTGATGCCATTTCAATGGTTCTTGTTGTTACGATTTTCATGATTTGTCTTGGTGTTGGTTCGGAATTGGCGAAATTTCTGGTTGCCCGATCAGAAAGGCAAGCTTTAATATTATATATTCTTATTGAAACTGGGGTTGGTATTTATGGTGTTTTTTCAATTCCTTTATTGCGCACTGCTAATTTCGTCATGGGAGGTGGAGACTCTTTAGTCTTTGACTTTATGTTGAACTTGATATTGCTTGCTATACCTATTATTGGAATGGGGCTAACAACACCGTTAATTGTACATATAGCTAAGCAAAAACTACAAAATATCGGACGTACTGCAGGTGCACTTTATAGTTGGAATATAGCAGGTGCTGCAATTGGAGCTGTGTTAACAGGTTTAGTTTTTATGGAAGCGACTGGACTCATTGGAACAACACGCATAGCCGCAGCGCTTAATTTTGTTGCAGCTTTAATTGCGTTTGGGGCTCTTGCATCAACAAAAAAACATTCTAGTGCAAATGTGGCTCCCAAACTCGTGAAGACTTCTATTCCTTTGGGAGCCGCTACAGCGGCTGTGCTTTTTGGTTTTGGAACGCTTGCTATTCAGATGATATTTTTTCGTATTTTGTCTAGCTATTTGACGTTATCTACTATTGTATTTCCTGTTATGCTTTGCTCTTATCTTTGCTTGATGGCTTTTGGGCAGTGGGTTGGTGGACAATTAGCAGATAGGTATCATGATCGTCTTCCTTCGGTAGTTGTTTGTTTGTTTGCAATTGGAGCAATTTTATTTCTTGCAGCTCTTCGCTTTCCACCTGATTGGGCAGCACCATTACAAGCTTTACGGTTTTCTAGTTTTAATGGCCAGCTTATCGCTGCTGATTACCCTCAACTTGTTGGTGATCCTTCTCCTATAGTAGTATTTCTTTTTTCTTTGTTTTTAATGATAGCTGTTGTGCCTTGGTCTGGTCTCTTTCCTGTTATGTTTCGTCTTATTACCACTAGAGTCGAAGAGGCCGGAAATCGTTTTGCAAGAATGTATACTCTATATACGGTGGGTAATGTAGCAGGTGCCTTTCTTTGTGGTATATTATTCTTGTCTTTTTTTGGTACTGGTGGTAGCGCAACGGCTACTGTGTTGTTGGTTGGACTTGGGTGTTTTGTTTTGCTGCTGTCTAAGCGCATTTCTTATCAAATATCACGCTACACTTGGGGGATTTTTGTTTTAGGGACCACTACGGCAATATTGATGCCTCAAGATTATTATAAGACATTCAAGTTAGGTGGTTATTCGGTAACTGATGTTTTTGAGGGACGAACTGGAGTTGCAACAGTGGTGCCTACGTCACGCTTTTATACTATTATTGATATTAATCGGACGGCATCTGCGTCGGCATTGAATGCAGATCCAGTTCCTTCTGATATGTATCAAGCATGGCGCTGGAATCATACCGATCTTATGGCTTTAGATCCTACTTTTCGTCCAAAGACAATTCTTGTGATTGGAATTGGGCATGCATATTTAATCGATGCTATGCTAGATTTATCATTTGTAGAGAAGATTACAGTTGTTGATATTTCTTCTGAAATAGTAGAGGCTGTTAAAAAATATACTAAGAATTCTTCAAAGCGAATATTCAATGACCCGCGGGTTGAAATTGTGGTTGCAGATGGCCGACGCTATATTCAGTCCGCGATAAAACGGGGAGATAACTATGATCTTATTCAGAATAAAATCAATGAACCTTGGCATGCTGGGGGTGGGAATCTTTTCACTGAAGAGTTTTTCCGTGAGGAAAAAAAACTACTTAATTCAGGAGGGTATCTAAGTACGCGTCCATTAACGGGGCATCTTACAGATGGGTTGAAGATTTTTGGTAATGCGCTTTGGGCAGGTTATTATCACATGTATTTTAAGAATGGGCCTATTATCGAAGCAAGTTCAGCAATTATAACTTCAGATATCAAAACAGCTTGGTTTGCGGATCTTCCGGGGCGAGCTGCTCAAATAACTGAGGGTAGAGATAATCTTCGGGTGGTATATTTTTCTGAACTTCCAAAAGAGTTTGCTACTGATCCGAATACTGATGATAAACCAACATTTGAGTATTACTGGCTACGTCAATTATTAGGCAATTGGATTTCACCGCGTTTAAATTTGTGGGATATAGATCTAACCAAATATATTAAAGATGTACCTGTTTTAGTAAAGAATAGTTAATAAAGATTAACCTACGGAATAATCTTTAAAATGACGTAAAAATTACCTTGTAGATTGTTTTTCATCAATCTACCGGACAATTTTTATTCTTATGCTAGAAATTTGTCTCCCAACTTTGTTTTCTGGACTCGTTGAAGCGAAGCTTCATACGCCGATTCAGGATCCAAACAAAAAAACATGCTCGCAGAGCATGTCGTTCTTTTATTAAAAGTATGTCATGATATTCGATCATGATTATTATTTGGACCCTGAATCCTCATTCGAGCCCTTTGGGCTCTCATTGGTTCAGGGAAACAGTTGAGTTGTTGACAGGGTTCGAAAAATCATATTTTTTGTTCCGTAGATTGGCATGGCATACACTTATTCATTATATGCTACATGATTTTCAAATCAAATTTACCTACCTGAAAATATCAGTACACCACGTTTACCACCTGTCGATGGATTGTTTTGGATAAAGGTTAAATAGGGTAAATCTCTTAATCGATAGATAGCAAAAATGTAAGCGCCAGACATTGATAAAAGCGTTGAAAAGAAATAGCCATAACCATAAAAAGGAAAACCTAATTTAAGGCTAATAAATGAAAATACGGCATTTGAGAGGAAAAAGAAGAATTGTAATAATAACACTTCACGTTTCACTTCAAAGTAAATAAGAATAATGAGTATGTATAAGAATATTACTTGGAAAAGTGCACCTAAAACACCAATACGGAACATACCAATCTGAAGATAGTTCATGCGCAAAGCATCGATTAAATAAGGCGAAATAATAATTGTAATAATTGAGCAAGCGGCCTGTAATACAAAAAGATTTTTAGAATTTGTTTTGAGTACGCTTATGATTTCTTTATGGTTTTCTTTGATTTTAAAAAACGAACAATGTTTGATGATGTCTCGGTAATACGCAACATATTTTTCAAAAAAATTAGCTTCTAAAATCACGGTAAAGATAGAAATAGCAGGAATAATAGAAATATAGGCTAAAAACATTGCGCTGTCATAACCAGGATAAGCGATTAGATTATTGTCATAACGACGATGCTCTGGTGCGAACCACATAATCCATTTATCAACCCATGCACCTGCATTATAAAGAAAAATACCTAAGCCTAAATCCCAGTGTTTTTTAAAATAACCAAAATAGTTCTCTGGTATTCTAAAATGATAAGGATATTCAGCAAATATTTTGGTCGCAATGACGAATTGAATAAGGGCAAGTCCAATGGAAAAACCAAAAAGCATTCCATGGGCACCATAAGGGCCTGCTAAGTACCATGCGCCTAAAAAGGAAACAAGCATGCCAACAGCAAAAACAACTGAAATTGTAACGTAATCTTTAAGCGCTGTTAAAAAGACGCCAACAACAGCAATACCGCCCATTAAGCAAAAATTAATCACGGATAATAAAGCATAATCACTTGTCATTTTGGCATAACCAAAATAAAGCGGAACAGCAATGAGTGCACAAGCACCATAAACAAGTAAAAGTGATAGAAGAAGCACGCCAGGAATATCATCAACTTTTTTATCGTAGATACGATCAGATGTATATCGTGTTGCAATCACAGCGACGGGGCTTGAGACAAGAATAGCAAAGCAATTGTTATAAACGACAACAAGTCGAAAATTTTCGATTGCATCTACAGAGGATACCATTGTGCCGACAAGGTTTATTCCAAAAAGACAGATAACAGTGAAAAGCCAAGGGCCGGCCGCCGCAAAAGCTGAATAGCCAAAAGCTTGAACGACACCATTAATATCATCTTTTTGGACGAGTTTTCGAAGTGCAAAACCAATTCCAGCCATGTGTTCCTCCCTTTAGGGGTCTTTATGATTTAAGACGATATTGATCGTATAGGCTTCGATATTGTCGGTCGATATCTACTTTATTGTAATAAAGTCTAACGCGTTCTTTTATAGCGATCCTTGCAGTTTGCATAAGATGCTCATCTGTTAACAATTTATAAATAGCATGTGCAGCGTCAAGTGGATTGGAGAGTGACACAATGGCGCCGCCTGCGCCAAGATTGGGCTGCTCATTATCTCGGCCATAAATCATTTCACGGCAAGCACCAACATCTGTAGCGACAATAGGGACACCGGCTGCACCAGATTCTAGAATAACAAGGGGTTGCGCTTCTGAAATACTGGTTAAAACAATTAGGTCAATTTTACCAAGGTAATCGGTTAATTTAACGCGACCTGTAAATTTAATGCAATTGTGAAGTCCAAGCGAATCGATAAGAAGCATACATTCTTCGTAATAATCTTTATCTTCTTCAAAGGGCCCCATGATAAGCGCTTCTAAATCAGGAAGTTGACGGACAAGATTACCAACAGCACGTATATATGTTTTAATGTCTTTAATCGGCACAACGCGCCCGATAAGTGCAATAATGGGGTGATCTTGTTGGTCGCGTGGAATTGATGAAAATTTATTAAAGTCAATGCCATTGGGAATAAGGCGAGATTTTTGAGGAGGTGCACCATCTGCGATTTGAACTTGTCTGTTTCCTTCAAAAAGTGTAATAATTTCATTGCTTTGTGTATAGCATGCTTGTGCATAAGCATAAAATACATTCACCCAAATTTGATGAAGGCCATGATCTGTTTTGCCGATACCAAGACCAGATCCAGTATGATCATGCAGCCAATCAGCCATGGTGAGTTCTATGCGTCGTTCATTCGTATATATACCATGCTCGGTTAAGATAAGGGGACGTCCTGTTTCAATATGGATGCGTGCGCCTAAAATGCCGGCATAACCGGTTGCAACCGTGTGGTAAACGCTTGCCATTGGATAATCATCGATTAGAATTGAGTAAAGCCCGCCAACAAGTGCCCGCCAGGACCAAAAATAATCCAGGAAGGAACTACCAGGGACCCAATCAGAATACATTTCAGTCAGAGTATCCCACGCTTCATGTGAGTTGAGTAAAAAGTCGCTTCCTAAATGGTCTTTTAAAGGCGTAAAAACATCAACAAGTTTTTCGATTGCGTTCGTGCTTTCACCTTTTTGAAGGTTGTTTAAAAGAGGCTTTATAAAATTATAAAGTTCTTTCCCTTGTGCAATTTTAGGTGATCCTGGTTTTAGTTCTTGAAGATAGATATTTCGAAATTCAACAACATTTTGAGGCAAGTCATAACGCAATTCATGTGGGTAATTTCGGTCTGGAAGAAGTGCTACGATACCAAAATTTAGATCTGGGAATGAAAGTATCATTTCGTGAATCCAGGACGAAACACCACCTGCGACGTAAGGATAGGCACCCTCAACAAGAAAACATACATCAATGGGTTTAGCGGGTTGATAGCTCATGCAGGTTCACCTTGTAGAGTGCTAAGGTCAGGGTCGATATTGGAAGGGGTAGGCTTTATGGAATCTCCCATCCATAAGGTTATAAACTCTTTAACATTTTCTTGTAATTTAGTGAGATCAATTTTATCACGATGGTTTTGAATGAAATCTCTTAACGCGTCATACATCTTTAATTTAAAAAGACATTCAATAGTCCAAGCAAGGATTTCAGTGGTGTAAAGACCATCTTCAAGTATTTTTTTGAACCATTCATAGGCCTCTAATATTTTTCCTTGTTTTAAAAGCAATCTTCCTATGGCAAGAAGAACATGTCGATCATTATTTTTTATTTTATAGGCCTCTAAAAAATACATAAGTGATTTATTTTTTGTTTCTCTTTCGCGTTCTTTATCCATCAATCCTAAATTACCGTATTCATCAAATTGATCTGCAAGCTGGGCTGTTGATAAAAAGTTTTTGTTTTTTAAATAGTGTTCTTCTAGTTCGTGAAGTTTATTTACATATTTACGTTCAATGGCAGTAACAGCTGAAGCTGCTTGAACACGAACAACAGGATCCATATCTTTGAGTGCAATTTTGAGTGCTATTGCAAAAGAGGGATGAAAATTATGTGTGATAATTTGTATAGCTGCTTGTTTTTGTTTTGTATTGCCTTTTGAAATAATATCGATGAATGAAGAAACAGTGGCAGCTTCATCGGGTCTTTCTCGTCCTGATTTTAAATTGAGGTGAAGTTCATCAAAGGAAACAGTTATTGTATCGGGAAAAATAGACTTATACCATTCCATAAAGGACTGAGAGGATTTTTGAAAAACTACAAACATAATAACGGAAATAAAAGTACCAACGGCACCAAAAGGACCTAAAAAACAAGTGCTTAAAGTGAGCAACAAAGCAATGCGTAATCCAGAATGTTTATGATAACGTCTAATAACCCATAAAAAAAGTGCGCCAACAAGAAGAATATGACCTAACAATGTCAATAGGATGCCGATAACATCTTTGACAAGAAGGGTAAAAAGAACGCTTTCGATAATTGCTGATACAAGACCTATGAGAATAAGTTCAACTAACGCACTAAAATGGACAATATCTTGTGGACCAGATTCATCTGGTTCAGTCAGTCTAAATTTAATGGCCTCTTCGCGATATGATTCATACATTGCTTTGTCATAAGTTGTTTTTAAGATCTTCTTTTCGGCGCTTCTTTTTTCAAACCAACGAATTGTTGGGATTAAACAATTTTAGATGTAACGTTTAGGTCTTTAACATTTGAAGGATTGAGTACATCCAGCTCTTTCCAAGTATCGAGTTCGTTAAGTTTTAGAATTCGTTTTTCTTATATGAAGAAAATATACCTTCTTCATATTTTTTTAACTCAACTTCTGAACGGCGAAATTAAGATCCACATCCTTGATATCTTGCGTTTGGTTTTTCAAGAACTCTACTTTTAATTTGTCGACGACAACATTTGCGTTTTCAATGGGTGTTGCAGGTAAAAGAACAACAAAACTTTTATCTTTTTTATGACAATCAAAAGCAAGATCGATAGAACGTAAAACTTTTTCAACAGCTTTATTGATGGCTTCTGTCAGTGATGTTAATTGTTGCGATGTCAAGTTTGTTTGCTTGGGTGCTATAACCACCATCGTCATTGAAAAACCAACGCGTTTACCTAATGTACCTAAAAATTTGACAAGATAGCTCATAAAACCTTGCGATAGTAAATTACGTGTTGTATTCAAATAGCTATCACTTTGAATGGTTTGGATACGATGAATTTTACTGATTGAAACGCTAAGCCAATCACATAAAATTTTAAAATTTTCGACATTGGTAACGGTCAGTTCCAAAAAGGGAATTTGTTCAATTTTAAGCATGCCCACAACACGTCCTGCTTCTTTATCAAAAAGAGGTCCGGCGAGAACGCCTTCATTGCCCAATATTTGATGGTCTTGTGGATTTGCAACGCATAAAACGTTTTGTCTAAGAACGATGGATTGATAGAGATCATCATTAGGTCCAAAACTGGTTTTAAATTTGTCGGATTCTTGCCACCCTTCTTGTGATACGAGGGTCATTGTTTCAGGATTTTTTGCATCTTGTAGGTAAAGAGAGAATTTTTCAGGGGAGATAATATTTTTAATAAGTGATCCAATATTTTGATAAACTTCAGATTCATCCATACTTTCAACGGCTTTTGCAGATTCGTAAAGATAAATAACAGAACGCATATGCGTTGCAATGCGGTGTTCTAAGCTAAGTTTTACTTCATGAAGTCTATGATAAGCATCTGTTATTGTGTATATTTTTTCTTCTAGATCTTTTAAATTATATTCAAGCCTATCGCGCTCACGTATATGTCGCATTCGAAGTTCACCTAAAACGAGTGCAACAATAAACCATAAAACAGGTTGAACGATAATATTCGCAATATAAGCGTAAAGATCTTGGGACATTGCTTGCGCGGGTAAATTACCCAAAAGTAAAATAACAGCAGAGATCGTTGCCGTTAAAAGACCCACATTGGTACCATATTGCATGGTCATAATTAAGATGGGTAACCAGAATGGATGTGGAGACACCCCCCAAAATCGTTTGCCTTCAAAAAAAGTAAAATCTATTACTTCTAAAAGAAAGTAGAAGGCAAAAAGCTCAATATAAACAACAAGTCTAACGCCAAATAATTGCTTATCTTGAATACGGGTCAAAAGTGAAACTTTTGTTTCTTCTTGTTTTTGGGCTAATGCTCCGGCTTCTTGTGCCATTTTGACCCCCTATAATATGCTTAATATATTTAGTCGGGCAAGCGGTTATTCAGCTCGGTAACCATTTTAACGACAACACGTTGTGCTGTTTCGTTAGCACTATCACGGGTAAAAATACCACGACCAGTATCAGACGTGCTGCTTGCCCAAAGGACTTGACCGCTTGACCCTGAAACGAGCCTTGTGTTTATACCAACTGTTGGTTCTTCTTTGAGACCATGTTGATATCCAAATTCGGAAACGCTGCCAATAATCACAGCATGAACACCAAGGGCACGTGCAACTGCCTGTGCATAGGTTGTTTCGGTTAATTGTGCTGGATTTATTTTATTATTGGCCATCCACTTGCGGATACGACTCTGTTCAAGGATGCGGAAAATACCTTGGCGATAAAGTTCAGTCGTTAAAAGCTCGGATGCTATGATACCAGCATTGCGGTGTGTTGTTAAATTCTCAAAGGGGAGAATAGCAACTAACATTGCGCGTGTGGGAGCCGCATTATAATTGACAAAATTTTGATTATATCCACCACGACTACACGCAGATAAAATTAAAACGACAATGCCTAAAATTGCATGACGGAAGAGTGTTTTCACTTCTTGAATACGCATCTCTGAACCTTCTGTTTCACAGTCTTTTTAATATAAACTTATTTTGGCATAAAGCAAAAGGGAAGCATTTTGTTTTCAACATAGTCCTCCCAAAGTTTTTATATTTAAGACAATTGTTTTGTCCATTACGGCCTATTATGCCTTTAAATAATGTTACCTTAAAAATCTATTTACTAATAGATCTATTTCAGTAATAAAATTATTCAAAGGTTGTTTTATGTTACTAAAAACGCACAGTAAAACTAACACCTACTGAATTTACGTAGGCGCTGGAGCCCCTGGAGTTTAATATTTCACGATTTCCTTTTATGCCAAATTGAAAGTTTGGAATAGGTTCATAATAAAATGCAAGTCCCATTATGGGGCCGTGTGTTCCAAAACGATCAACACTATATCCGCCTACGGCTTCTCCAAAAATATAATCCGTGAGTAACGATCCAATACGGCTAGACAATATGTGTGCTTCTCTCGTTTGAATTGGAAGTATAGTATAGGGTGTTCCGTCTTCTGCAATTGCTCTTTTACGTTTTAATTTATACTCTGCAATCACAGCATAACCTACTGACAATGTTGGATTTTTTTCAAAGATTACATAATTTAAAGCACCATTTGTACGAATGGAGCTAGCAACATTTTGCTTATAGCGTAGATTAAAACGATTAAGAGAACCTGTTGCATCTAAGTAAAGACGCTCACCGAATTGTTGGTCATGCTCTAAGTTTACATTATCTACGCTTCCGCCATTAACTATTTGCTGAACATAGTTCCAATCATTGGCATGGTAATTGGCACCAATTCTGGTATTGGCATGTTTCCAACCGATTGTGTAAGCGGCGCCACCACCAATGCTTGAATTTTGAGCATATATACCAATTTGCGCTTTATCCATATTATCGAAATTATATGTTAATGCTGTAAAACCTTGGCGTCTGCTTCCTTCAAAATCAAGAAGTTGGCCTTTTCGATTGATAAGGCCTGCGTCTGTAAGAAAACGTTCTTCGTAGACGCTATCAATTTGTGCACTTGGACCTATAAGATATCGTCCACTTAATCTTCCAATATATTGCGTTTCGCCGCCTTCAACGTGCCACCATTCAGGTTCTAGTCTCGCATAAGAACCATATTCGTGATATTGAAATGCCTTGTTAAAAGCGACACCATATTCTTGTGGGTCAATGGAAAACATATTGTCGTAAACCATGATCGCTTTGCGCCAGCGTTTTATGTGGGCTTCTGTATCGCCGAGCCACCGCATGGCTTCAAGATTATCAGGTGCAGCATCAATAACTTCACTGAATTTGCTGCGTGCATCAAAATCGCGTTCAGCATTTAGTACTGCTTGTCCTGTGAGGCGATCTAATCGGATGTCAGGAGAAGCTGGAGTTAATGTTCTTGCGTCTAGTTCTTTTTCGGTCATAGGTGAATAGTAAAAATCAAGGATAGTGTGTGCCCCTTTATGCGTAATCTGGACTTTTGTGTCATGGGCTAATTTCATTACAAAACTGTCATAATATGCTGTAGAAGATGTAACCCATTGGGGTAGTGTTTTCCACAAATTGTTTAATTGAGGGTTGTTAATGGGTTGTGCAAAATTAAAAATCAATTGATCTTCAACACGTTCTATTACTGGTTTTAAATCTTTTGGCCATACTAAGCTGAGCTCAGCTCTATTGGGTGTTTTGTCAATTAATATTTCAGGTGTTATTTTGTTTGTGGGACTTTTATCTTTAAGAACTGTGATGATAATTGATCTGTCTAATCGTTCGACGATGAAGCTATTGTTTTGTTTTGCTTCGAAATAAAGACTTCTGGGGCTTTCTTGTCTTACAATTTGCAACCATTTTGGGGCTTCTTTGATAAGTCCTTTGATACGATCAGATTGAATAGGATTATTAAAATTAATCCATAGCTTATTATCGGTTGTTTTGTGACTAATTTCATAGGGTTCTTGGGAAATCAATCTTATTTCAAGACGGCTAGGTCTTGGAAGTGTTGTCACAAGAAAACCCTGAGGAGTATTTGAAAAACAAACTTCATGAATAAAATTTGAAATAAACAAAATGATTATTATGAGTGTAAAGCGACCAATTTTCATCTTTATAACCCTACTTTTTTAACTTCTTTTATCTCTCTTTAATAATTTCGAAGCCTAAAAATGGAGAAAATTTTCCCTTGAAAGCAACGTAAAGAGGTTTCACGCTTAATCGATATTGAGCACATTCTATGGCATCATATCATTGTTATTATCAATTAATATAAGAGCCTAGTCAGCTTGTAAAGAATGATCGTTTGCTAAAATTTTTCGTAGTTTCTCATATACATCTATTGCGTCATGAATGTAGTCATATATTTGATGTTTGCTTTGATAAGTATAGATCATTTGTTGTAGGTATTTAGCTTCTCCCTGTTACGGCCCGTGGGTTTTGCCGCGGGAAGTAGAGAGAGCGATTTTTAATAGAAAATACTGTATAGCACGTAGGAGGGGAACATTTAAAAGTGAATGTTGTAGTGAAATAACTTAAAAAAACTACATGTTGAAAAGCATTTTAAAATCAAATAGTTCGTCATTGCGAAGGGCGAAGCCCCGCGGCAATCTGCTTGAAAAATTGAGATCGCCACACCCCCTACAGGGGTTCGCGATGACGATGTCGGGCGGTTTGTCATTAGAAGATGCCTGGGTGCCTAGGTACGAGGGCGTACGGGGCAATCCACACTTTACTGCAGCATTCGCAAGTGTGGATTGCCACAAACAGCCTTGCGTGCCGCTCGGCTATTTTCGTGTGGGACGAGCTTGTGCTCATATTATTAAATCAAATGTCAACAGCTCTTAAGATAATACATTAATCCATATCCAACATATGTCGTGCCATCATATTCTTATTATTATCAAGGAGTATTAGCGCGTAATCTGCTTGTAAAGAACGATTGCTTGTCATATCTTTTCGCATATCTTCATATACATCTATCGCATCATCAATGAGACCATATCGTTGTTTGATGCCTGCTTTAACAAGCAATAAATCATTCGTTTTTTCTTTTTGATTGGTGATTATTTTTTGTGCTCTTGAATAAAAATAATCAGCATCAGATTTTCGATCAGTGAGCCATAGACATTCGCCTAAGAAATAATAAGCTTCAAAATCATTATTATCTTTGCCATATTTTCTTATATAGCTTCTTAGATATTGCTCTGCTTCAGAAAGGTTTTTTTGAATAAAAGCAGAAAATCCTATTCTTCTGAGTGCAATTCGATCAAGGTCACTTTTTTTGGAGTCATCTTTAGATATAACGCGTAGAAAACCATATTTAGCTGTTTTGATTACTTTTGCGTAACCAACACTTGCTGTTGCTTGTTCACTTAAATCAGAGGCAAGAATAGCAAGTTCTAATATGTTTTTAGGGTCTTGTTCAGCGCCAATTGCCTTTAATAAAAAGTCTTCCAGAAGTATAAATTTCTTTGCTTTATAAAGTGCCATGGCATAAGACATGACGACTTTATTGTCTGTTTTTAGAGGTTCAATATTTTTACTTTGTAAATATTTTAATGTTTCTTCGGGAGATACATAATCTGTTATGTAATTAAGCCAAAGACTAAAGTCATCCATATCTTTTTTTACAAATGATGCATCGGCACGACTAGAAAGAAATTTAAGGCTTTCAAGATTTTTGCCAACACCCCAAATGAACAAAAGGTCTTGTATGTCTTGGCTTTTAGCATTTTGGATTCGTGCAATATTCATAAAAATCTGTTCAGCTTCGGATTTCATGCCACCTTTAAGAAGTTCATGTGCTGCGTATCGACGCATAGGCAAAGGTGTGTCTTCCCTTATGCCCCATTCTTTAAGGAAAAGTCTTAATTCATCCATATTTTTGCGCTTTTTTAAGATATCAATATAGGAATAGCCCCAATTGCCACCTATTTTGAAAGCAAGGGTTTTAATATGTGGAAGAGCTACTTCTTGACCAGCGACATCAATTAAAACATATACAAATTCTTCTTTTTTCTTAAGATCAATATCTGCTTTATCAAGATATTCTAGAAGAAAATCACTGATTTCTTTTGTAGCGCCTGATTTCACGCCGGTATCAACGTAAAGTGCAACCCAACCTTCTCCCTTTGTGAGCGCTAGATCTTTTACATAAGGCATAGCAAGGGCATATTCTTTAAAATCAAGAATTGTATAGATGAAATCTTCGCGTCTGCCACCACCGCCTTCTGCTTCACGTTTTTTTTGATTTTCCATGAATTCTGATAAGGATTTGTCATCACCGGTTCTTTTGAGGCCAACAGCGTACATAGCTTCAGCTTCAGGATATGAAAAAACATGAGGTTTAATGTGTTGGACAGCTTCGACTGGTCGATTGGCGTATAAAAGTGAACGTCCCAAAAGCAATTCTTGAATTGTGCCGGGGAAAAGCTCATATAATTTTTCAGCTGTTAATACAGCTAAATCGTAATTCCCTGATTTTGCTGTAATGCGTTGAAGATCTTCAAGCGCAACAGGATCAAATCTTTTTTGTTGTAAAAACCATTCTTTAACTTTTTCGTTTTGATTGTCGCTTGCAGCCAACAAAGCCCAACCAGATTCCGACTCTGATTCAGGTTCAAGACTTTTATGTTTTTCAAAAAAAGAAAGACCATCATTAATTTTTTCAAGATTAATATAATCTTTAGCAAGAAGAATGTAATCACGCTCTTGTAATAAACGTGATTGAACATTCAATGCATTTTCAATTATGTCTATTCTGCTGATAGCTTCAGGTTTCATATCAATACGATAAAGTAAGTCTGAAAAACGAATGTTTTCTTCAATTGATATTTCTTTTGTTTTAAGAACGATATCAGCCCATTCTTTTGCTTTAGGCAAATTGTTGCCAGCATAATAAAGTTCTGCTGTAAATAAGGGTCTATTTTCAAGGAGGATTTTATCATATTGAGAAAGAACGAAATTTAAATATTCCTTATCACCATTTTGTGTCACTTGTTTAACAAGTCGTACTAAAAGCTCATCAGGTAATAATGTAATATCTTGGCGTTTGCTTTCGTCTGTAACGAAAGTTAAATCTTTTGCATTTAAGGATAAATCAACAAAGATTGGAAAAGCTTCTTGGGGTAATTTTCCTTTTGTACTGAAATCTTTGAGTTTTGTAAAAACATCTTGAATTTTGCCGCTATTATATTGATATTGAAGTAAAGTTACTTGAAAAGTAATGTCTTCTTTTGCATTGCCCTCCATGCTTTCAAGCAAGGTAAGCGCCATGCCGAGTTGCCCCTTTTGAGAAAAAATGTCGGCAATTCTTAATGCTGCTTGTGGCCAAGGATGAATGTCAAACCATTCTTTACTCCATTTATAAGCTTCATCTTGACGGTGCTTTGAAAGAAGGAGACTCATCATAAATTCAAGCGTATCAGGCGTAATTTTGGCAGGGAATTTTAAGCGATAATCGCCTAAAATAGCGATGGATTCATCAATTCTGTCTTTTCCCGCTAAAAGGTGAGCGACATAAACAAAATATTCAGGTTCGGGATCAGGATAAGCGATGAGTTGTTTTAATATTTCAATTTGCTTGTCGTATTCGCCGTTAAAGTTATAAATATCTGATAATTCTTTTAGTCTTTCTTTTGAAGGTGCAAATTTCACAACGTCTACAAGATTTCTAAGGTAATCGCCTGGACGTTGGGCATATTGGTAATAGGTACCAATTTGTTGACGTGCCTCAAGATGTTCTGGGTTTTCGGCAATAAATTGTTCTAATAGTTCAATCGCGCGGTTAATTTCGCCATATTGCACATAAAGATCTGTGAGCGCCTTAACGGGCTCAGGTTTTAGACGTCCTTTTTGAATGAGTTTTTCATAAATTTCAAGCGCTTCGCTGAATTCTTTATCTTTAATATACATCAATGCCCTTTCTTCTTCGGAAGGAAAAAGAACAATCGCTAAGCCTATACCAAAAAAAGCGACAAGGAATAAGGGGATTAATGTTTGGCGCATGTGAATTCTCCCACTAAAATTAAGGGTATATATGTTTTTTGGTTGTTTGCTTTTTCAGTCCAATTGCCTCTATTTTTAAAAACATTTAGAGGGCATAAGGGCGTAAGGCTTTTGAGCCAGGCACGCGTTTGATGTTTCATCTGTTTTCCTGCTGAGCAATTGTTTCTTTAGTTGTTTCTGGTGTCAAAATCAAAGAAATTGGTTCAATGCCTGATTCTTTTACAGAGATTTTAAGAATGCCATTTTTGTCTGTTTTGCTATTATATGAGAAAAGACGTGCATCTTTAGTATGGCCTTGAATCTGATAAGATCCCGGAAGCGGACAGTAAAAGGACATATCGCCTGGCCCATAACCTTGTGCAATAAAGGTTAATCCGTTTTCCTTAAAATCAACGTTCCACATACGCCATCTGCTGCTTATAAGATAAGGCTTTGAAGAAGTGCTCGGCTGTGCTGCAACTGAATCACGTTCTTTTAGTGCTATAATGGGTGTTTTATTTCTTTTATCCAAAGCGACGTATAAACTACCTTGTGCGTAAGTCTGACCGATGACACCACTTGATTTTTCCCAATCAATTTCTTTAAGACTTGCTTCATCAAAACGAATAGTATTAAGCGCAACGCGGTTTTTAACTTGCCATGTTTGATCGCCTAATTGTGTTAAATCGCCTTCAAAAAATCCATCCCCAATGGCTGCATAGTCCTTTGCGGTGATAGGAATTATTTCCTGCTGAAGAACGTAAGCAAAATTGTCAAGTAATGCACGTAATGAAGATATTTTTTCTGCAGAATACATGTGAAAATAAATGTTTAATGGCTTTAACCTTAGAGGTGTTCCTGTATGGTTGAATGTATTGACAAGATATTTAAATCCAAAAAAGCGTTTGGTCCAACCATCTGTGTATGTATTTTCATTGTTGTTAGATGAATAAATTTGCCATTCGTCTCCATCATCACGCCCGATAGGACTCACAAAAGCATAAGAAGGGTATTCTGAATCAAGACGACAATCTCCACCATTTAAGTTACGAATTTTTTGCTGGCGTAATGTATTAATGGCACCTTTGAAAGGCATGCAATCGCCTGACCATTGATATAGGCCGACTTTCTTACCCTCGGGTGCTAGAGCTTGAATGAATTTAACGGATCCCATTAACTCTTTTTCAAGATCAAATTTCCCAAAAAGATATGATCTAGGAAGGGAATAACCGTCTCCAATTTTATTGACAGTTTTTTCACGATTATGTTCAAATTCAAGTTGATTTTTAGAATCGCCAAATAGTTTTTTTTCTTTTTCTGCTGGATTTTCGTCATCATAAAATTTCCAATATAATGGATGTGTGTAAGTATGAGATCCAATGGCAATATTGTTGTAGGCAAAAATTTCCTTCGCTTGCTCTTGAAGTTCTTTTGAACCAAAGTAATCAACATCCAAATCTGCTGCAATGGGTGAAACAGTTAAGGGCAATTGTGGATATTTTTGAATGATTTCTTCTAATACCACTTGGGCACAATTTTTATTTTTTTCTTTATATCCAGGTACTTGTGAAACGCTTCGCCAGCCATCACCATCGATATGGTTATAATTAATGCGCTTGCCTGAATCAGTAGTTGTATCCAATTTTGGTAAAGTTTCTGTGGCAAAAGCTTTTTTGAAATAGTCAAACGGATTGATGCGCCATTGTACACTTCCTGTATTGTTTGTATAAAGATAATAGCCTCGTGCTGCATAGCCACCTTTATCGTTTAATGTAACGAGTACGGAGCTTAAAGAAGTTTCATCGCTTTCTTTTGTGGATAAAATAATATCAAGGTTTGGAGAAAGCGCATTAATAGAAATGAATGGATTTAAATCTTTAGATAACGAACGCTCAAATTCAATATGATTAGGATTATAAGGTTGATAATTAATATCATATGTAAATTCTTTTGTTTCTTTGCTCATGTGGAGCCCGAGATGTGCTAAAAAATTATTTATGAGTCTTATGGGTGTTTTTTCTTTTTTTAAGTTTTCATAGAAACCAAGATCGCCTAAAAGAACAAATTTTTTGCCAGACTCAACTTGTGCAGTGCTCCAATTCAGAAAATCAATCGGGTTGTTGATTTGATTTGTATCGAAATAAGCAAGAATTCCTCTAACATCACGCATTTTGTCTTCTGATGGCAATCCATCTTTTAAATTCCAATGTTTAACCCGAAGACCTAAATGGTGAAGGGGCATGTCTATGAATCGATGGATAGGATGGTAGGTAAGTTCGATGTTTTTTTCATTAAAGTAAAGCGATAATATAGTTCTTGGCACAAGGCTTGCATTATCTTTTACTTCTAGGTTTTGATTATTTTTTTGAATTTGATCTTTTGGGTCATTTTCAGTAATTGATAAGGGAGTTTCAAGCGCAATATTTGCAAAAGCACGTACAGCAAAAATACTAGCGAAAAAAAAACAGAGGATCGAAAACACGTAGGTCGCGATTACCCCTTTTTGGATAAGGGATAAAAGACCTGAATGGGTGACTCTTTCCTTTTTTTTGGCCTTTTCTTTGACCATTTTTATGCTTTGACTCATTCTGAGTTCCTCCTAGATGATATCCATTTCTGATATCTTTTTGGAAAGGTGTTTTATCAGTATAGTATGAAACAAGGATACTCAAAAGAAGATAATACTTGTATATTGTTGACCTAAAATTAACTTTTAATAAATATTAATTTTTGACCTACAAGATCTAGAGCGTTTTAGAATTATAAATCTAAAACACCTACAAGGGTTTGACATGTGTCTTATTGATTACATGGCGTTGATTTCTGAATTTTACGGTCAATGATATAAAATTTTTAAAAATTTATTGTGTGAAGCTGATATAAAGTTGAAGTGAATCTATAGCATTTTCAGGGATATCAAAACTTACAATGCCTTGCTTGTTTTGCGTTCCGTTATAGGTGAAATTTTTACCATTAATAGCTTTTCCTTGAAGACTATAAGTTCCTTGTTTTGGGCAGAACAATTTAATTTTACCTTCTCCATAACCATGTACTTTTAGATTAATACTATTATCGTCTTTAGGTTCAAAATTTGAAATAATCCAAGTGCTTTTATGAATATAAGGATGAGGTGTTAATTGAGGTGATGTAGGGATAATATCAGGTTCTTTGAGCGCAATAATAGGTTCTTTTATATTTTTATCAAGCGATACATAAAGACTTCCTTGCAAGTGATTATAACCAATGACGCCTTTTGATTGTACCCAATCAATTTCTAAAAGTGTTGCATAATCAAAACGGAATGTGTTTGCATTACCTCTATTGAGAACAAGCCATTTTTTATCCCCTAATTTTTGAAGCTCAGTTGAAAAGAAACCATTGGCAATTTTTGAAAATTGCTTTGCTGTAATTGATATTTTTTTTTGTTTGTCGATGTAATCGTAATTGTCTTTCAAGGCCTTTAGAGATGATGTTTTTTCAGCAGAATACATATGATAGTATAAATTAAACGGTTTTACTCTATAAGGTGTTTCTGTCCGTTCAAATGTATTGGTAAGGTAGCGATAGCCAAAAAATTTGTTGGTCCAATTATCAGTATAAGTATTCTCATTATTGCTGGAAGCGTAGATTTGCCATTCATTACCTTCATCACGACCAATAGGTCCTACAAATGCATAAGACGGAAATTCAGGATCGAACCTTGTATAGCCACCATTGATATTGTAAATGCCGTTTTTCTTTAAAATTTGTAAAGCACCTTCAAAGGCAACGCAATCACCAGACCATTGGAATAACGAAATTTTTTTGTTCGATGGAATGATCTTTTTAATAAAATTGATCGATCCCATTAATTCTTTTTCAATTTGGAACTCACCAAATAAATAAGATCGGGGTAATGAGTATCCATTACCTATTTTTTTGACGACTTCTTTGCGATTATGTTGATATTCAACTTGGTTTAAGGAGGCACCAAATAATTTTTTTTCTTTTGCATCAGCATCAGGAACATCATAAAATTTCCAATCTAATGGATGTGTGTAGCTATGAGAACCGGCAGATATATGAGGGTATAAAAAAATGTTTTTAGCTTGTTCAATAAGTGCAGGTGTTCCGAAATAAGTAGGATCGAGATCAGCTACAATGGGTGCAATCGTTAGTGGCAAATGGGGATATTTTTTAATAATTTCTTCTTCGATGACTTGTGTGCAATTATATTGTTTTTCTGCATATTTAGGTGTTTGAGAAATACTGCGCCAACCATCGCCGTCAATATGGGCATAAAAAATGCGATTGCCAAACAAAGTTGTTGTATCAGGTTTTATAATTTCATCTGTTGCAAAAGCTTTGCGAAAAAAATCAAAAGGATTAATGCGCCATTGTGTTATGCCTTTTGATGTTTCAAAACGATTATAACCAGAGGCCGCATATCCTCCATTTTCATTTGTACAAACGAGTATTGAAGAAGATGTTTGATTTGGTGTCGTAGCTGATAAAATGACGTCAACGCGAGAGGTTAATTTAGTGAGTGATATATAAGGTTCTAAATTGCTTGATAATTTATGTTCAAATTCAATGCGTGCAGGATCATATGGGTCATATTTCACATTATATGTTTCATTGCTGTTTTTTATACCAAGTTGCAATCCTAAATAATTAAAAAAACTATTGATAAGATGGGCAGGGGTTTCAATTTCTTTTTTATTTTGAAAAAAACCAATTGCACCTAATAAAACAATTTTTTTGCCATTTTTCATATGCGGCATTATCCAGTCAAGAAATGAGGTAGGATCTGCTAATTCATTGGCATCAAAATGTATTAATATGCCTCGAATTTCTTCCATATCAATGTGTTCAGGAAAGCCTTTGGCTAAATTCCAGTGCTTGACACGCAAGCCTAAATGGTTAAGGGGCATATCAAAGGTGATATGAATGGGATGGTATTGAATTTCATTATTTTGATCACCTAAATAAAGGCTTAAAATGGTACGCTGAATTTTTTGTTCAGGTTGTTTGGGGGTAGGTTGAATTAATGTAGGTTGTTCTAAAATGGGATTTTGTTGTGGGGTATCTATGGCGTGTTGAATTTTTTGTTCAGGTTGCTTAGGTGTTGGTTGTATTAAAGTAGGTTGGTCTAAAATGATTTTTTGTTGGATGGCATCTTTTGCCTGTGTTGTAGAAAATATAAGGGAATAGAGTAATATTAATATTACTTTTTTTATATCGCAGTTTTTGGTGAACATAGCCCCACATTTTTTTTTGTTTTCTATGATAATGATAAATCGTAATAGTAAAATTGCCTATTTATTTTTACACGCTTGATCGCATGGGGGGGCTACTGATGTAATTCGTTTTTAGGATGTTTTTTAAAAAAACAGGGTGAATTTAATTTGATGTGTTAAAATCGACCCTATTTTCTGAGTGCATATTATGTGTTGTCTGCCTCATCGCCTTCGATTTTAGAAATTTCTTCTAAGGATATGATGTTATCATTTTTCAAATCAATTTCGTGCAAAAGCTCATCCTTGTCTTTGGGTGGAGAAGAATGGATAAGTTTGTGGCCAACTTCGTCTATTTCTGTTTTAATTTTATTCCATTTTTCTTTTGCTTTTTCAAAAGCTTTTTGAAAATCCTGGTCAACTTTATAACGTTCGTCAAAATCTCTTACCAGTTCAGGGTTTTCAACAAAAAAGCTCCGCATTGATCTTAAAAAAGCAAGAGATTCTCTTTTATCACTACGCTGACCATAATAGGTAGATAATTTTAAAAGACATTCTTTATAACTTTCAAGTAAATTGTTCGAAAAATTCATGTTTAAACTAGGCTCAAAATATCGAGAAATAGGGTATGCCTGATCATGCTGCATAAAATCTTGTGTAAAATATACCCAGGCCTCATAATCACGTTCAAGACCTTTCCTCAGTTGATCATTAATTGATTTTCTTCTTATTATATATCCAAGTGAAGAAGGATCATTTTTTAGAAGATAAAAAGTAAGAAAAATGTTTTTTAGCGCTTCTTCATCTATGGAATTATTTTTCTCGTATTCCTGTTCGTAGACTTCCGCTAAAAACAATTTTTCGGCAGTTGCTGATATATCATTTTCATAAGATTTGATCCATCCTATTAAATTAATATGATCGGATAGGATGTTTTCGTGCACAATTTCATCTTTTTTCATAAAATCAAGTATCACCTTGCTATATGTTAAAAGCTCTTTAATGTTGTTAGGTGCGTAATGGCCAGTGTTAGTCAAATCATTACTAAGTCCTTCTAATCCTGCTTGTTTTCCTAAAGAAATTCCAGAATAGGTAAACCAAGATTTAACGAGGTGTTCTTTTTTTTCTTTTTTCATTTTTTTATAAAAATTTGTCCAATCGCGCATATTAACATTGTTATCATGTGCGTTCCCTAAGACAAGGAAAGGATCTTCAATTTTGTTTGGATTTGGTTGAAGAATATATTTACGATTCAAAATATCCCATTTTTCGTTTTTACCTATAGACAACCAACCATTATGGGAAATATATCCATCCCATGTATTGGGGTAGTTTTGTGCTTGAAGCAAAGATACAAATCCACCAAAGCTTCCTCCAGAAAGATATTTAGGAACATTTTTAAAGCTTAATAGACGATTATCAATGGATTCAGGATTATTATTTAATGCTTTCCAAAAATGTTGAATACAATATTGCAGCATATTCATTGTTTCTTCAGTCATTTGCCTTTGATGTGTATCGCCTAAAAAATCAGGTAAATTTAATTTAATAATCATTGTATTGTGCCGTGCAAGATAAGCTTCATGGTTATATAAAGATGACGGTCTGTATGCATTTTTAATACGTTCCTCTTTGGTAAGGCCTCCATAAACTTGCACTTGAATGGCTTCTATATGGTTCGTATCTTCTGGAAAATATATTGTGTATCCAATAGGATATGTTTTGCCATCAAGGGGGTATTCAACATATAAAGGATTCCCATTTTCAAATGGAACGTTAATCTGAATTCCTTCATTGTAAACACCTTGATGAGAAATAATTAAAGGTGCGTTAAATGGTAAAAAATCATTTGAGTATTGTATATCCTTATTATTCGTTTTGGATCGTAAATATTTATAAAAATTTTCATAGGTAGCATCAAATAAATTTGATGCTAATTCATCGCTGGATGTTTCTCTTACACTTTTCGTGTACGATAGCAACAAATTGGACTTATGCACAAAACGATAAGCATTTGTATTATTGGCAAAAATTATGCCTTTTTTAAGCAAATCTTGCAAAGCAGAATATATAGACCTATAAATTGTTTCATTACTCAAAAGAAACATTTCAGGCTCGGTAAGGAATGAAAAATTGTAAAGCAGGCCTTGATTTAGGGATTTCAAAAAAAGATCTTGATTTTCATTTTTATATGATTTTATAAATTGAGAAATAATTTCCGATATAAAAGTACTATCAAAAGAAAATGAATCTTTTTGAGGTATAACTGCAAATTCAAAAAAATCCTGATAATTTTTATACAATACAACAGGCTCTATGATTTTATTTAATTGTTCAGATATTTTACTTTTTAGCCACGTATTAACTAGATGGTCATTGAATAGGCTGTTATAAATTTCTGTATTTATAATTTTTAATTCTGTATATATTTTAGCCGTTTGGTTGAGAGTGTTTTTCATGCCTCCAAGTTGATCTAAGGAAAAAGTATTGAAATGATTTTCCTTCAAATATGTATTTGAAATAAAGAATAATTTGTAAAATAAAGATTTACTAATTTCATTCGATTTCATTTTTTCATCTAAAATAGTAAAAAAATCAAAACACTCAAAAGGATTTTTTTTATAAATAGTATTTTTAAAAATTAAATCAATAGCTTCATTTTTAAGATTTTTATTATTGTTGTTTGTATCGTAAAATTTATTAAATATTGTTTTTAAAATTATAATATCTGCAAAATTTTCATATTTACTTTCACTAAGATTGTAAATATCATTTTTTCTTTCTAAAAATATTTTGATGGTATCAATATTCTTTATATCGTCTAAGTATGAATCTAGAAATTGCTGAAATTGAGGCAGTATTTTTCCTATTCTTGGTTTATGATATAAAAAATTTTTTTTATATAAATAAAGAAAGTAATTTAATAAATTTTGATTGGAATTAGAAAATGTAATTTTATTATTCCATATTTTTGTTATCAGGTTTTCATCAATATCGTTATTTTCTTTGTGTTTTAGTAAGATACCAAACGCCTCATTAAGTTCTTTTGCGTGCATATCTCTTAGACTTGCTTCTTTAATAATAAATTCTTTTGCGTGTGCTAATGCATCGTTTTCTAGCGCAAGAGGAGCTATGTCTACATTTTGAACTTGTGAAGCATTAACGGCGCTTGGCATCATGCTCGCTGTAAGCAACAAAGACACCATAACAATGCAAAGTGCTTTACTAGAACATTTTAAGCTGCTGAAATTAAATATGTATTTTGTGCTCACGATAAAGCCCTAATTATTGATTGATAATTAAATTGTATAAAATAAAAATTAATTAAGTATTAATAGGACGAAAGAATACATTATGTTTTAAATTTTATAAAGTCGCATAAAAGTTTTGGGTGAATATAAGTTTTGAATGTATTAATTTTTTATGATTCTAACTATAATTGGTTCATTTTTAGAAATAAGTTCATTTATTTCTAATATATTGTTTTTTTGAATAGAAACTTCTTTTTTTGTTTCTGGTCCATTGTCTTTAACGATAAGGTTGCAGCTTCCTTCATGGGGTACAATCCACTTTATTTTTGATGAACCAAAGCCACAAGTTTTAAATTCTAAGGAATCTTTATCAATTTTAACGTCCCATATTTCCCAGTTTGACTCGCGTAAATAGGGTATTGCAGAAAGAGGGGGCGCATCAAAAGTTTTCGATTTCACAAGCGAAATAATAGGTGTGTTTTCGGTTTTGTCCAAGAATAGATAAAGGCTGCCTTGAAAATGTTTGCCGCCGATAATACCCTTTGATTTGCTAAAATCAATCCATAAATCAGTGGCATCATCAAATCTTATGGTTTGCAGATTGCCTCTGTTTTGAATTTGCCAAGAAAAAGGTGCTATTTTTAAAAATTTGGTTGTATAAAAACCTTCAGCTATTTCAGCATAATGGGTTGCGTGAATAGGGATAATGTTTTGTGTTCGTGCATATTTTAAATTGCCCAAAAGTGCATTTAAGGCTGCATCATTTTCGCCAGAATACATATGATAATAAATATTAAAGGGTTTAACGCGTATCGGAAATTCAGTATTTTCAAGTGTGTGTTTTAAATATTTAAAGCCGAAATAAGGTCCTGTCCAATTATTGGTATAGGTATTTTCATTGCTATTGGCAGCGTAAATTTGTTGCTCTTGTCCAATTGTATGGCCAATGGGGGCAACATTTGAATAAGATGGATATTCTTCATCGAAACGGCTATCGCCACCATTCATATTTAAGAATTTTCCTTTTCGAAGAATGGTCAAAGCATTTTCAAAGGGTTCACAATCGCCTGACCACTGAAGTAATTTCAAATTCTTACCAGGTGGTAAAAATTTTTTAATAAATTCAGCGGCACCAATCATTTCATTTTTAAGATTAAAAGCTTTTTCAAGAAAAGCGCGTGGTAATGCATAACCAGCTATTTTTGTTGAATCACTTGCTTTTTTAACGTTATAACTTTGAACTTTACCAGATCCAAACTCTTTTTTCTCACGTTCAATAACATTGGGGTTATTGTAATAAGCCCAATAAAGAGGATGACTATAGGTGTGTGACCCTGCTTCGACATGGGCTTCAGCAAATATTTTTTTTGCTATTTCTTGATCGGCAATTGTTCCATGCCATTCAGGATCAAGATCGGCTGCGATGGGGGCAATAGTGACGGGTAAATCAGGGTAATCTTGAATCGCTTTTTTAAGAATAACTTCAGCACATGTTATTTGTTTGTGCTTAAATTCCGTAGTGTAAGAAATGCTTTGCCATCCATCTCCATCAATATGGCTAAAATAAATACGTTGGCCATTCAAAGTTGTCACATCTGGTTTGGGGAGTGTTTGTGTTTCAAAAACGTGTTTTAAAAAATAAAAGGGATTGGTATGCCAGCGCGCTAAAGATGTTTCGGGGTTGATGTTTATCATAACGCCATCAACTGCAAATCCGCCATTAGACGTAACAAAAACAGCAGGTAAGGGTGGTTCATTATCTTTTTCAGACGAAATTGCTAATAATGTTGTAGATTTCGTATCGTTGATACGAAAAAAGGGGAGTCCTGTTGGTTTTTGAGTAAGCCTTTGTTCAAACTCAGTTTCTGTTTGATTTTTTGAAATAAAATTAACATCGTAAGAAATGTTTTGCCATCTTTGAATGAATTCAAATCCAATTGATTTTGCCAACATATTTAATTCGTATAAAGGCGTTATGTTTTTATTTTTATCGCGTTCACATCCGATTAATCCAATAATTAGAAATTTTAATCCTGAATCAACAGAATTTTTTGCCCATTGTATATAGTTTTTTGGATTTTCCATGTCATCAGATAAATACCAGCTGATGATGCCTTTTAGGTCAGTATATTTTTTAAGATCTGGTAATCTTTCTTCTATATTCCAATAGACAACTTTAAGGCCTAAATGATTTAGGGGCATTTCTAAAAATCGATGAAGGGGATGATGTGCAATGCCAGTAGGTGTTTCAGATGCTTTGTAAAGTGCAATAATTGTTCTTTTTTCAAGTAAATAACTGGCGTTTTCAGAAGGAATTGCTGAGCAAGGAAGGGTAAAATACATTATTAAAATGAGCAAAATAATTTTTCGTATCATGAATTATCTTCTTGTTTTAAGGGTTGGTTTTCAACTTTAACAATTTTTACTTTTTCTTGAGCAATTGATAAGAAATGAAGAGGGATTGTTAAAATATGGTCTTGTGAAAGTTGAAATTCTCCAATTTTTCGTTCAGTGTTTTGAATGAAAGTTACGTTATAGGTGCCTTTTTCAGGACAATACCATTTCATTTCACCTGATCCAAATCCATTAAGATTAAATTCAAATGCGTTTCGATTGGTTGAAAAATCAGAAATTTGCCAATGCGCATCTAAAAGATAAGGTGATTCAGCGGGTGGAGGCGCGTCAATCTGATCGTTATTTTCTAAACTAACAATGGGCGTTTCAACTTTTGGATCAAGGCTGATATAAAGACTTCCGTAAATATGTTTGGCGCCCAAAATACCTTTTGATTTTTTAAAATCTACTTTTGATAGACTTGCATTATCAAAGCGAATTGTTTGAAGTGTGTGACGGTTTTTGATTTCCCATGTTAGTGTATCAATAAGATTGAATTGAGTTGTATAAAATCCTTGAACAATTTGAACATAATCGCTTGCAAAAATAGGATTAACATTAGCATATTTAATATAATCAAGGAGTTCTTCGATGGCTGCCATTGATGATTTTTTTTGTCCAGAAAAGGCTGAATAGTATAAATTAATTGGTTTAAGCCGAATGGGCCTGTCTGTGTTTAGTAAGGTAGATGTTAGGAATTTTAGGCCAAAAAAGCGTTCTCGCCATCCAAAAGTGTAACTGTTTTCATTGCTACCAGAGGCATAAACTTGCAAATAAGGACCAATCTGTCTTGTCATTGGGGAAAGTGATGAATAAGACGGGTATTCAGCATCATAACGATTACGACCCCCGTTTAAATTTAATATTTGAAGTTCATCGAGTCGTTTTAGATCCTCCATATTAGGCAAGCAATTACCAGGCCAAAGGAAGAGTTTAACATTTTTTGAACTTGGAAGAAAATTTTTCAAATAATCAATTGATCCTTTAAATTCTTTTTCATGTTCGTACGGTTGATTCAAATATAATCTGCGCATGATACCGCGGTCTAAATCCTTTTTTTCTTCTGCAAGGCTTCTTTGTTTGAGGTAATAATTAGTATTTTCGGGAAAGCTATATGAATGTGAGGCTACTTCAATATGTGGCAATGCAAAAATTTTTTTAGCTATTTCTTGATTTTTTTTTGTACCCACCCAGGATAAGTCTAAATCAGCAATAATAGGACCAATTGTTACCGGTAGTTCAGGATGTTTGGAAAGGATGTCTTCGTAAATAACTTCAATGGCGCTTAGACCATTTTTATGATGATGCACGATTTCACTTTTATTTCTCCACCCTAGTCCATTGATATGATTATAAAAAATACGATTGCCGCATAAGGTTGTTGTATCAGCTTTGGGGAGATCGTCACTTTTTAAAATTTCACGAAAAAAAGCAAAAGGATTAATATACCATTGTGAAATAATTTTAGAATCAATATCTTTTTGTTGTGTTAAGGGGGATTCTTCAGCTAAATAAAGAAAATACCCTTCAGTTGCAATGCCGCCTTTAGGTGTGACTATAATAAGATCGGAAACAAGGCCATCTTTGAGTTCTGCTGAAAGAATGGAATGTCCGCCAGTGCTTATGCTATTTTGAAGATTAAATCCTTTTTGAATCATATCTAATTTGCGTTCAAAATTAATTATTTCAGGATTGTTATTTGTAATTTTTTGAATTTGGTGTGGATTTACCCAGATTTCTTTTCTCTCTACACCCAAGGTTTTAAGAAGGATGTTTAGGGAAACAAGAGAAGTTGGTTTTTTTTCTAAATTTTCTTCAGCACCAATATTGCCGAGAATAATAAATTTAAATCCTTTTTCAATGGCATTTGTTGCCCACTTAATATAGTCGAGTGGATTTTTCAATTTTCCGTTTAAAAACCAGGTTATAATGGCTCTGCAATCGTTTATATCATTTAAATGAGGAAGTCCTTTATCGATATCCCAGTATTTTAATACAAAACCTAAATGATTGAGGGGTAATTCTGCATAAAGATGAAGTGGATGAAAAGCTATATCATCAGATTCAGATCCAGAATAGAGCGCCAAAATATGTCTTTTAACATTACTTGACGCATTAAAAGATAATGTAATAAGCAAAAACAAATTAAGAATTAAAAAACTTTTTTGTTTTTTACCATAAAACATTTTCTATTTTGGTTCAGTTGTTAGATGATCTAATTTAAGAACAGAAACAAAAGGTTCGAATCCATTGGCACGTTGTATATTATATATTTTTTTAATTTCTTCGGATTCTTCGGGGTTCCAATAATCAAGAGACATGACACGTATTTTTGGAAAAGATTTTTTAAAATTTTGTAATTTACTTACCAGGTCTCGATAGTCATTTTCGTTCACTTTTTGGTATTTTTTATTGGTAAAATCATAGGATGAATACATGGATTCTCCTAAAACCATTGTAATATGCTCACCTAATTCAGGAAGAATTTCAAAAGCACGATTTACCATGATGGGTATTTGAGGATAATGATAGCGTATTGCCTTAATGAGCGTTACAGAGGCATCGCGCATTCCCTTAAATTTTTCTGGATCCTGTCTTTCGAGTTCAATTGGATTGTCTAGTGTATCAATAAAAACGCCATGAAATCCCTTATGTAGCAATTGAGGAATTAATTCTTCAATGACACGTTTAGCCCAAAATTTATTACGCACATCAACGAAATAGCTACCAGGCCAATTTTTATTTTCGTCTAAAAGAAGATTTTCAGATTTAACAGCGCGATAATAAGGTCGAATTTTTTCAATTTCACCAAGACTTAGATAACCTAATAATGTTTTTCCTCTGTCGGAAAGTGGCTTTAGTTGGGGGTGATCTTGTGAATCAAAAACAATTAAATCATAAGGGTCAAATGAAGAAAGAGGTACTTTGTCAGCGTAATAAGCAGCCCATGGTTTTTGAAGTACGATTGGCTTTGCAGAGGCACCGATGGCGACACCAACAGATTTTGTGTTTTCGCTTTCTTCTTCAGCATAAGAAAGAGATGGGGATAAAAATAAACATAGGGCTAAAAGGCACGTGATTTTTTTGAACATTTAATTTTTTCCTCGATCTTTTTTTATAGGCGACGTTGATTTTTATCATACTATTTTTTAGGCGTTTTGCAAAATATCAAAAAAAATTAAAAAACCCTCTTGCAAAGATTGGAAGATAGGCTATTATGCCTACACGATATGACACCTAAGCGGGCGTAGCTCAGGGGTAGAGTGCAACCTTGCCAAGGTTGATGTCGTGGGTTCGAATCCCATCGCCCGCTCCAAATTAAGATAATTTTATTATTTTCTGTAGCAATAATCCCTCCCCCTTAAAATTCAAATGTCTAATTGCCAAGATTATGAGGCAAAGTCTAGGAAGATTGAGAACCGAAACGGAATGTACCTTTTTGTACATGAGTATCGGAATCGGAAATATGACGACGAATTTGCCCATAGGCTTGGCAATTACTTGTTTTGAATTATTTTAAGGATAACATAAACTGGTATCCCTAATAAAATAACCATAAATCCCCAAAAAACACTTGTCTGTCCAGCACCTATGATTGCCCAAAATGAATAGGCAAATCCTAAAACAGCGATCGTTAAATACGACACAAAAGACGCTTTTGAAAATTCTTTTTTCTTTTTAACAAAAAGATAAAGAGCAGCCATGGATGAAAAAATATAAGGTAAAAGCATATTCAAAGTTGCCAAAAGAACAAGAAATTTAAATTGATCTTTCAAAGATTCGCTAAAATTCATCACCAGCAATAAGGAAATCAATAAGCTTGAAATCATAAGACCAAAAATAGGCACTTTCGCTTTTGAAACTTTGCCAAAAATTGCCGGAAATAGTTTATCAGCGGCTGCAGCTTTAGGTACTTCGCCTTGAATGAGGATCCATCCATTTAATGCACCCATGGATGAAATAACAGCGCTTACGGCCACAATAACGGCTGCATAATGACCCCAAATTTTTTCAGCGGCATCAACAAAAGGTGCGTGTGAATGAAGAAGTGTTGTGCTGCCTAAAATGCCTAAAACAGCGCTTGTGCTTAAAATGTAAACAATGGCTGCAATAAAAGTACCCGTAAGGGTTGCCAAAGGAATGATTTTTTTAGGGTTTTGAACATGTTCGGCAGGAATTGTGGCGGCTTCAACGCCAATGAATGACCATAACGTTAAGGCGCCAGCCATCATAATGGCTGAAAAATCTGGAAGATCCGTTGGATTAAAAGGCACAAAATTATTGAAATCAATATAAAAAATTCCAACAAACCCTAATAAAATAAGTGGAATGAGTTTTAAAATAGAGGTCACCAATTGAACAATACCCGCTTGTTTAACGCCAATAGCATTAATAGCTGTGAATAACCATAACATTCCAAAAGTAACTAAAAATCCCATCATATTGGATTCTTTTAGAATAGGGAAAAAGTAGGATAAATAACTGACGAGTGCGATAGAAATAGCAGCATTGCCGATCCAAACAGAAATCCAATATGTCCAGGCGATTTCAAAACCCATAAAATCACCAAAAACTTCATGCACAAAGGCATAAGGTCCACCTGCTTTTGGGTGAAGGTTTGAAAGACGTGCAAAAAGCAAAGCGAGTATTATGGCGCCACAGGCAGAAATAAGCCACCCAAACAAGGAAATGCCACCAAAGATCGCAAGGGATGCAGGTAATAAATAAACGCCAGAACCAATCATATTACCGGTAACAAGAGAGGTTGTGCGCCAAAATCCAAGAGGTTTTACGGGTGTCACATTTTGTTGAGAAGACATTATTAAATCCAAGTTGTATATTAACCTCGCAATATATCAATTGTTTTTATGCGCTGCAATGATTCATCTTCTGGTATTTGTTCTGTAAATTGCTTTTAGATTTTTTTTGTTATATTCTGACGCAAGAATCAATTCAACTTACAGGTAAATAGATGAAAAAAATCGCTTTATTTTCATTATGTAATGCGCTCATTGCGCCTGCATTAATGGCAGAAACTGCTAAATTAGAGCCAACAACAATTATGGGGCCTGCACATTTATCTGGTGAAGATAAAGGCTCTTTAAAAGTGATGGGGCCTACAAAACTTAAAAAAATGAACGTTGAATCATTGGACATTATGGGGCCACTTGATTTTGAGGATCTTAAAGTAAAGGGTAATTCAAAAATTATGGGGCCAGTTGAAGGCAAAGATGGCCAATTTGCATCATTTCATGTAACAGGGCCTCTTAAAGCTGAAAAATTTACATCTGATAATTTTACAGCAATAGGACCTATAGACCTTGAAAAATCACAAATAAAAGGTGACGTTGATATAATTGGACCTTTTTCTGCTGAAGATTCAAGTTTTCAAAAGATTACGATTACTATGGATAAAGCAGAGCTTAAAGATTCGACATCTAAAGCAATTTATGTCCGTAAGAATAATCCAGAAAAAGTTCAAAAATTGAAATTAAAGGGCAAAACTGTCATTGATGGTAATATTGAATTTGAATCTGGAAAAGGTATTGTTAAGGCTGATAAAGACGTTGTCATTAAAGGCGAAATTAAAGGTGCTGAATTAAAGCGGAAGTAGTTTTAGATTATTTGGGTCTATGTTGGGCCAATCTACGGGACAAAAAAATAACTTTGGTTAAAACCTGCCAAACATCCAGTCGTTTCCCTGAACAAGCGAGAAGCGAAGCTTCGAGCACGGATTCAGGGTCCAATTAACAATCATGATCGTAGATCATGACGTTATTTAAATAATTTTGCCATGCTCTTTGAGCATGTATTTCGTTATGGATCCTGAATCTGCCTTCGAAGCTTCGCTTCAAGGCGTTCAGGAAAACAAAGGTGTGTGGCCAAATTTCTAGCCTAAAAATAAAAATTGTCCCGTAGATTGATGTTGGACAGGTTTGGTGAAAATTTGCCCAGGTAAATATTTATCATTTGTCCCTTTTAAGAAGTTTGGTAATTTAAAGAAAAGAAGCCGATCGTCTAATGTATCGGAATAAACATAATGTTTGGTTAGGGGGCGGTATGAATCAATTTCATAATATTCTATTCGTAAGCAACGGTCTTGCAGATGAAACAGAATCCTTAAAACAAGTGCTGAGTCTTGCGCGAAATAATAATGCAACGCTGAATGTGTTGATTGTTTGCTTAGAATTTTCTGATTTAATGACAGTGTATAAAGATAAGTTCGAGGCATCACTGAAAACGCAACTTCAACAATCCATTCAATCGGCCCGTGACACATTGAATTTAAGTGAGACAGATCTACCTATAAACATTCAAGTAGAGAGTGGTAGTATACCGGCAATACGTATTGTTCGTCAGGTGTTGAAGCATTCATATGATCTTATTGTTAAGAATGCAGCGCAAAAAGAAGACGGCATTGGATTTACAGCAATTGATATGGAATTGTTAAGGAAGTGTCCGTGTCCAGTATGGTTGTGCCGTCCGATCGAGCGGCATAGAGATAATATTCATGTAGCAGTCGCCATTGATCCAATAAGTGATGAAAAAGCGGGGCATGATTTGTCGATTCGTTTGCTCGAAATTTCACGTTCTTTAGCAGATAATTGTGATAATAAATTGAATATTATTTCTTGTTGGGATCATGAGCTTGAGGGGTTTTTAAGAAATAATATGTGGATCGATATTCCAGATAACGCATTATCTAAAAGTGTAGAGGATGTGCGGGATAAACATTATATTGCTTTGGAAGAATTGATTAAAAAATCGAACATTAGCGGTAATATACAAGTGCATCATGTGAGGGGTGCGCCTCAAAGAATGATACCGCAATTTGTCGATGATTTAAAAATTGATATTCTTGTCATGGGGACAGTGGCACGCACAGGCATAGACGGTTTTATTTGTGGGAATACAGCTGAAAATACATTGCAAAAACTGAAATGTTCTTTGTTGGCATTAAAACCAAATGGTTTTGTTTCTCCTATAAAGGCATTTTAGATGTACGTAAAATCTAGCATATTCAATAGTGTTCTTATGAATTATGTTTTAATTATTTTTTGAGGATATTCTATGCTAGTCTTTTGATATGCAGAAGATAAACAAGAATGGTCCCATGAAAAAAATTCTTCCTTTTATTAAAATAATTGCCATCGTTTTTGTGTGTGCTGCAATTGTTTTTTACCTTTTAAAACCATCGATTCAGATATTTGGTTTTCCTTTTTTCGATATCCCTCTTAAATTATCTCTTATTGTTATTGGTGGCATCCTTTTTGTTCGAATTATATTGGATCTATTTAAAGGCAATTTTGGGGCGGATTTGCTCGCAGCACTCGCGCTTATAACATCCTTTCTAATGCACGAATATCTTGCTGGCTCAATCATTGTGTTAATGCTTTTGGGTGGTGAATTTTTAGAGGAATATGCCAAACGAAAAGCGTCTAATGTGTTGAAAGCATTATCAAATCGGATGCCGAATATAGCGCATATTAAAATTGATGAACATATTGAAGAGCATCCTATCAATCATATTAAAATTGGCGATAAAGTCGTTATTTTTCCGCATGAAACCTGTCCTGTGGATGGTATTGTCGTCGATGGCCATGGATCAATGGACGAGTCATATTTAACGGGGGAGCCTTATCGTGTGTCGAAGGCGCCAGGATCGAATGTGTTGTCCGGTGCTGTGAATGGGGAAGCTGTTATTACAATTCAAGCAGAGCGTTTGCCTAAAGATTCAAGATACGCAACGATTATGAAAGTGATGCAGGCTGCAGAAGAAAAAAGACCGCATATGAGGCGGGTAGGCGATAAAATAGGCGCGTTTTATGCGCCAATTGCATTGTTGGTGGCTGCTTTAGCCTGGGTCTTGTCGGGTGATCCTACGCGTTTTCTAACAGTGCTTGTTATTGCAACACCTTGTCCATTATTGATAGGTATACCTATTGCCATTATAAGCGCTATTTCGATTGCTGCACGTAAAGGTATTATTATTAAAGATCCAGGCGTGCTGGAAAATTTGCCACTATGTAGAACGGCTATTTTTGATAAAACAGGAACATTGACTTATGGGCGGCCAGAGGTCCAAAATATTATTGCTTTCAATGATTTTACGCCTCATAAAATTATTCAGTTGGCAGCAAGTTTAGAGCGTTATTCGAAACATCCATTGGCGAGCGCTATTTTACGTAAAGCCAAAGATGAAAAACTAGCCTTACGTGAAGCGCAAGAAGTTTCAGAAAAACCTGGATCGGGTCTTAAAGGAAAAATTGGGGATGATTTTATTTGGGTAACCAATCGCCAAAAATTGATAGCGCGTTTCCCTGATGAAGCCCAATTTTTACCTGCGCAAACATTGGGGCTTGAATGTATTTTTCTTGTCAATGATAAGGTTGCAGGCATATTTCAATTGCGTGATAAGCCACGGGCTGATGGTCACGCTTTTATTGAGCATTTGGGACCAGCGCATCTGTTTGATAAAATTATGCTTGTGTCAGGCGATCGTGAATCAGAAGTAAAATATTTGGCAGAGCAATTAGGTATTACCGAGGTATTTGCGTCGCAATCGCCTGAAGAAAAATTACATATTGTTGAAGACGAAGTTAAAAAAGCGCCAACATTGTTTATGGGAGATGGGATCAATGATGCGCCTGCTTTAGCTGTGGCAACAGTAGGTCTTGCTTTTGGGCAGCAAAGTGCTGTGACGGGGGAGGCGGCAGGTGCTGTTATTCTTGAAAACACATTGATTAAAGTTGATGAATTATTACATTTAAGTATTGATTTGCGCAAAATCGTTTTGCAGACAGCGATCGGTGGGATGGTATTGAGTTTGATCGGTGTTGGATTTGCAGCTTTTGGCTTTTTGACACCCGTTTGGGGCGCAATTATTCAAGAAGTTATTGATGTATTGGCTATTTTAAATGCATTAAGACTTATTTGGAAAAGTAATATTAAGACAGATGTAAATGAATATATTTAGTTTTACTAACTTAATTATTTTAGGTAATTATTTCTAGTCAGTCTTATTGACCTTTTTTTAATTTTAATTTATATTATTGGATATTATATTTTTTTTAAAATTAGGTTTTTTATGTTTAAAATAAAGATGTATTTTTTATTATGCTATTTTTTTATGCCTTTAAATGTATTTTGTTCGACTTTTGAAGAGCAAAAGAATTTTATTGATGCACAGCTTGAAACTAATATTCACGATCAAATTGAACAAATATATAATTACACAATCGAATGTGTTGATAAAAAGGGAGGCATATACGCAGAAGCTCAAGAAGTTATAAAGACTAAAGATGCAACTAAAATAGATTATTCGCGCCGTTTTCTAATTATTTTAGGAGGGCTTTACGCGCTTGAAAAATTGAGTCAAATCGAAAACCCAACACATGAAACGATTTATAATATGGGTGAGGTGTCCGCAGCTTTACTTTCGTCAGAATTATTTTCTAAAAAATTCAAATACGATTTAAATCCTACCCATGAAGTATATAAAGCTTCCTTAAGACAGATTGAAGATTTATTAGAATATAGTTTGCTGTTAGAGTGCGACTACAATTTTTTGGAATCAGACGATGATTTGGAATGGATTGCAGAAAAAAAGAAAAAGGCTGAGAGTAGATTATATGTTAAATGTAAAGCGGCATTAACGTGTAGATATTTTAGACCTATGATGATGATGGGTAAGAATTCAATTTTTCAGCTTGAAACCTATTTATATGCCTTAAGTAAGGGTTGCGTTCTTTATGGATTGTCAGATGAAGAAAATAGTGCACATGGTGGTTTATTTAAGGCGCCTATTGAGCTTTTTATTCATGATCAGTCACATTATGCAGGGCTTTTAGCGGATCGTGCAAAATGCACTGAAGAGGTTTATAAAAAATCAGCTGTTTGCATTATCAACATAGCGTCAATTTTTTATCAGTTTATAAGTATTGATAAAATATTTGGTTCTTCAGGAAGAGATTACAATAGAGCGTTATTGGCTGCATTTTATTTACTTCACGAAAATATAATTGAATCTATACCGGCGCGTTTGCTAAAGGCAGCATCATTAAATTATCTGATTATGGGTTTAGAAATTAAAATGATTCAAACGCTTGAAGCATTTTTAAATATTTCTATGATGGCGTTTGATCCTTCATTAGATGTGGATGAATCATCTTCAGATTTTGATGTTAAATTAGCCAGTGATTTTCCTTCTGAGCTTGTGCGTGTCTTTCCTGAATTGGAACAAGAAATATATGGAAAAGAAGATCGAGATAGAAGTCTTTTTTATGATGCAAAAAGAACATTAAGACATCATTCATCTAATATCGCGTGGTTTGTTAAATTTATTAGGTATAGATTGTAAAATTTGGTTAATTTTTTCTAATTAAAACAATTTAATAGTTAGTTGTTACTTTTGTTTGTAAAATTAATGTTTACTTTCTTTTAAAATTATGTAAAATTGTTTATATTTAAAATTTTAAAGAGGTTTATTATGAGAGTGTTAATTTTATTAACAGGTTTGTTTTTTTCTATGCAAAATAATTGCGTAGGTGTTTTATATGATTCAAATTCAATTGACAAAAATTATGAATTGAAAACAACACCAAATTATGTTGTGTTTGGAAAAGAATATGAGAATTCTGCTATAAAAAATGTAGCAAATGATGATTTGTTAGAATTATTAAAAGAAAAAATACACCATAGATCAAGTGCGTTAGGAAAATATCCAAATACTTGTAAAGGCAATATAACTTTTTTTTATGATGTGGGTGGTAAAAAATATCACCAGAAATTTGAAGTTAAAAATAATTTTGTTAGTGGTGGTCATTTCTTCACAAAGAAAGATTTAGGATTTAAGCAGGAAAATCGTTTTTTAACGGCTTATGATTTAGTAGAAGCTTACTTAGGTCCTGATGAATCTGAAGGAATTAGCGATATTCCTGGAAAAGAGAGGGGGTTAGTACTTGGTCATTGCCTTGAAGATCTTATAAGGGAAGAAATATCAGGTGGTGCATGGAGAGATAATTGTTCTCATTCGGAAGCTTTGTTTTTTCTACAATTTAAACAAAACCTTAAGGTTTTTTTTAAAGCTTTAAAACATAAAATTACGATCACTGGATGTGTTATTAATATATCAAGTAATTATGATCCTTGTTTTGGATGTTTAAAATTAAGCCAAGGCTTTCAATGGAATTTGAAACATTTTATAGAAGAATTAAACAATCCGAATCTTGAAATAGCTGATGATTTTGGAACTTTGTGTTTGATTTATGGTCAAAAAGAGAGTGCTCATCCGATAGATTACGAAAACTATGAATATTCTAGAAAAGTAAGAACAAAAAATGAACCTGCAATTCTTGAGCCAGGACAACATAAATTTGTTCAAGTGATGTTACGTTAGTTTTTATATAGTGTTTTTTGTTAATTGGGAATCACTTATTGCTCATGTATAGTCGATAGACATTAAGGAGGATATCGTGTCATGCATTACTCATGTATATAGCGATGCACTGCGTTCGTTGTTCTTTGTCTACTTCTCAAGTTTATTGACTATATTTTCTTCTAATTCAGCAAAGGCAATCCTAGGATTGCCTTTATTTCCAAAAGTTATTATTTCACTTGGTAGCTAACGTAATTTTGACGTTCTTTAGGCAATAGACTTCTTGGGTTCCACTTATTGTCGATGGTTAATTTTGTGGGACCTGTTTCAGCAATCGAACGCCAAGAAACAAACTTGAAGTTTGAATTACCTGTTTTGTTGGAAATGCTATCATGAGCAATAAAGGCACCATCGGGGAAAAGTGGCCCAAGATTTGCGCTTGTGACATCAATGCCGTCCGTTAATTCTGTGCCATCTATTTTGCCATTAGAAACGATTTTAAAGGTTTTAACGTAATCATTGTTTTCGCCTCTATTATAGACAACATATTCTGAACTACCTTGGCTAGAGGCTAATAAATAGCCTTTGCCGTCTTGTGTATAGTAAATTGATAGACCTTCAAGATCGGGCTGTGAAATATAATCGCCACCAACTTTATCAATAAGACGTGTACCTTTGGTTAAAGGATCAAGTGACATTTTCCAAATACCAACTTTTTCTTCGCCTATGTAAAAGTGACCGTATTCATCGTCAACAGTACAACCTTCAACTTGAGTGTTAAATTTTGCTTTGCGGACAAGTTTTGCATCAATTTTATGATCTGCAGTTGCGAACAACTCATATTGCTCGACATGACCTTCGCGCGAATTTACAAAAGCATAATATTTATCACTCGCTTTATCATAACCCAGACAATAACCATAGACTTCAATGCCTGTTTTAATCGGACGTGCAGCAACATTAATGAGGTTGTTGTTTTTCTGATCAACAGCGTAGATAGAAAGCGTGTTATCCATTTGATTGCTAGATGAAACGATATCAACAATGCGATCGCCAAGATTGAAACCATAACGAATATCAACGTTGTTTTGAGATCCAATTTCTAAGAATTTAAGATTTTTGCCTCTTAAATCATAAATATTGAGACCACCTGTTTCTTCGCGGCCAATCTTTTTATCAAAACTATGACGTAATTTATTACTTCCCACAATAAAGCTTTTGGCGGGTTCCGTTGGATGTATCCAAAAAGCAATATCATCCACATGGTCTTTGGGGCGACCTACATCAACAGAAAAATCTGTTTCTGTATTAGGGCAAACAAGATTAGGCAGATTTGTTTCGTAGATTTGTCCTTTTTCGTCAGAACTTAAAAGAATCATAGGGGCATTTTGATTAAAGGCTTGTTTGGCACGTGCGACTTCAAAGGGTGTTTGCGTACGTGATAATGATACACCATTACGTGCGGGTTCAGGAATGAGGGGGCTTGCACCAACATATTGCGGTGCCAAATTTTGGGATGTGGATTGTCCGAAAAATAAGTAAGAGGGGTCAGACACAAGATATAAAGAAGGATTACGTGTTACGTCGCCTTCTTTGGGTAAATTTGCGTAAGGTTCACTTACCCATTTGCCATTTGTAAGTCTTTTAGCATAGGCGAATGCTTTTGTTCTATTTTTTTCATAGTTTTTACCAGTTTCAACTATTTTTTTGGTGCCAACATACACAATGCCTTCATTGTTAGAAACAAGGTGTAGGCAATTGCAATGTTGGTCATTCTCGCCTACTGGAACAGATTCGGCTTTGTTCCAAATATTGATGGGTTTGTTTTGAGCATGTTGTCGAAAAAAAACACCATTTTCAGATGAATATAATATGCCAATGTTTTCTTTATGTTTTGAAATGCCATTAAGGAACAATGCTTTTTCATTTGGGGCACTTACTTGGAAAGGATCGGACCAATTTTTACCTGCGGATTTTGTCTGCGTGAATATTTTTCCATCAGATAAGTAAGCAATCCAGATATTTCCTGCCACGTCAGTTTCAATCAATGAGGTATTGCTAGATGCTGCAAGTGCGATTTTTTCCTTTTGGGAAACAGCATATTGATTGTTGTTTTTGCTATAGGTCAATTGAAGATAGGTTAATTCTTGGTTGTTTGGAAAAATGGCTTCAATGGTTTGAGGTGTTGTCGCAATATCGGCAATCCCTTTAAGGTCTGCAAGTTCATTATTCATATTGCTTGCTTGTTGCCAACCATTATTTGTACGTTCCCAAAGGGTTTGACCGTCTTTATGAGGGAAAATACCCCACCATTTGTCCTCAGCAAAAAAAAGTTGTGATTGAGGTGTCGATCGTGCAGGGAAGGGTGATTCTACCTGAAAAACTGGTTTTGAATAAGCATTAACATCTTGATAAAAAACAAAAGATATAATTAAAAAAGCAAAAGATCTTAAAAAATGATGCTTTATCATAGATGTTCCTCCCTATTTTATTTTTTGTTTATTGTATAGAAAAAACAAAAAGTGAAAAGATAGGGATGTTGTCTTAAAATTTACGGACTCAATCAATTTTTTCAATGGCATGTTTTTTTTGTTGTGTGTAAGAAATTAAGTGTTTTTTACTTATATATTTTTAATAAAAAATCGTGTATAAGATTTTATTGTAAAAAATTAAATAGGAAATCATGATGAAAAAAATAGGAATTTATTGTATGAGAAAAAATAGTAAAATATTTTGCTTATTATTTTTATTGATTACACTACCAAAATTTGTTTTTGCTGTATCATTGTTTGATGATTGTGCTTTTATAGAGTATAAAGATATTCTTGATATTCAAAAAAATGGAAACTTATTAAAGCATACAACTAGTTATACTGAAAAAACATCTTATTATTTGTTAATAATACCTGATGTTATTCAACAATGCTTGCATGAAAAAATTTATATTGAGAAGGGTAAAAAAAATGATAGAGGATATGTTTTTGTTGTAAAAAGAACATATTCGGGGTCTGAGATTGGCACTTTTGAACTTGTAAAATTAAAGAATACGTATTTTGAATTTTTTGATTTTGAGACGATTAAAGTAATATTGGGTGAATTGTTACAAAAATCAGAAAAAGAATTGATTGAGTTATGTATCCAACATAGTGAAAAAAATGGAAGAACGGGTAAGAATTTACCACTACAATATTATTTAGCTTTAGATATTCTTTCAGAAGATTACAAAAGTGATGATGCTACAGAAAAATTAAAACAGTTTCAGATTGAAGCAAGTGCACATCAAGAATATGTGCTTGGTGGATCTTTTGAAATGAATAAAGGCATTAGATTGCTTTTGAAAAAATATAAGATGCCTGAAAAAAAACCAATCAAAGTAAAATATTTTGGCATGGAAGCTCCCAAAAATGAATTTGTATTAATGAAAGAAAAAATTGATCAATTTTATGATAATTCTTTAAATAATGGGGCTGTTTTACCTTATGCATATTATAAATTGCTTAAAGATGTAAAAAAAGAATGCTATCAATGGGAAAGAATGCTTAAAGAAGCGGCAGATCTTGCTATTAAAACGCCTGATTTTACGATGGGTGGTTCTTTAGAGGCCAATAAAAAAATTCGCGACCTTTTATGGGAAGTGATTTCAAGAAAATTAGATGTCTATCATTTGCTTGATGAAATGGAAGAGGATGAAGATGCTTGTGAAGAAATGAATACAATTATAGATCTTTTGAATCATCCTTTTTATAAAAAATATGCAATGAAATTACTCTCACAAAATGCCAATCAAATGTTTGAAAGTTGGGTGGGTAATCCTTTTGTTGATAATGAAAATGGTTCGTTTTATAATTTTTCTAAATTTTCTAAATTAGTACTTCTTTTGTTACCTTACCTTGATAAGCCAGAACAGTCGCCTGTTTCAGCAGAAGATTATTGCTTGCTTGTTTATCATGCGATTGTGACGCAAAATAACGCGCAAATTGAAAATCTTAGAAAATTAGCAGAGGATACATTTGCAAAATTGGAAAATATTGGGGCTGAGCATTTTGATATTGAAAACCTTGATCATCACAAATGTTTAAATATCTTGGTCGAACTTTCACCTATTGTCCCAGAACATAAATTTACGTTGCTTTTTTATAGTCTTTTTTATGCGCATGATGATAAATATAGATCTGTTTATAATTTCTTCATGCATATCTTTAATTATGTGAAGAAAAAACCAGATGTAATTTTGGGTCAAAATGCTGACGAGAATACAGCAATTCGTACAATCGTAAACGAAGTAATGCGTGAGTATGATGGTGATCACTATAGCGATGATGAGGTTCATGTGGATTCAAATGATTCGGACGAAGATAAATCTGATGAAGATGATGTTGGTGACGTGAATTCAAATATTTCAGATGCTGAAAAATCTGATGAAGAAAAAGATTAAGGATTGATTATCAATGCCTATGTGCCACACATAAGTCGGCACATATCATTCCCGTGAATATAAACGCCACCTCTTCCTACGTCCCGCGACTTGTTCGCGGGATCTAGGCGATCTTTTCAAAAGTCAATATTGTATAAATTGGACAATGATTATCTTCTTTATTTACTTTCTGGATCCCGCGAACAAGTCGCGGGACGTAGGAGGTGGGTGAATAATTGTTATTATTATCAATATTTTAATTTACTTGTGGGTAATGATATGAAGTCGGCACGCAGCTGATCCGCCTTCATTCATCCGATACCAGTGTTTTGGATTGATATTTATTCCACATTTCATCAATTTTAGTCATGAAGCCGTCTTCATTAAAGCTTAAAATAGCCATGGTTGCATGTGGTTCTAATTTATCAGTGTACCATTTGAAATAAATAACACATTTATTTTCCATGGCGGTCGGTAAGATGTTAAGGGGTTCAATTGTCCAACACCCAAGAAAATCAAATGCTTTTTGAAGTTGTGCAACATGTCCATCAAATGTATTTAACAGCAATGTGCCGTTTTCAATTTTTTCACAATCTGGGTGGAAAATCCCAGGCATTTTTGAAGCGAATTCCTCGCCTTTGCCGATGGAGCTCATGAACTGGATGTAATTTTCACCAAGCTCTTTTAATTTGTCTGCATTAAGTGCCCATGAGGCATTTGAAATTGTGATGCAGATTACGAGCATAGAAAGTGTTTTGAGTAATCTTTTCAAGATGTTTTTCCTTAGAAAATTGTGTTTGGTTGTTTTGAAAATGAGTATCAAATTTTATATGAGTCGTCAAATAAAAGAATGCGTAAATTTTTTTATCTCTATGAATTTTAAAACAATTTTACAACAAAAAAATATAGATGTTTGCCTGTGTGTTTCAATTTATTGATGTATTGCATAAAAATTTTTAACATATTTTAAATCAAAAAAATAATCGAGAGAGGATGCTATGTTTCACAAAATTTTTATAAATGCTTCACTTTTAAGCATTTTGCTGTTCGGATCTGTTTATGCTGTTCAGACTGTTGGGGAAGATGTTCAGGACTTATCTGAAAGTCAGATTGTGGCTAATAACGAGATAAATGACAATATTATTGACCAAGAGGACAATGGTGATAATTCGCTGATTGTAGTTGCATCTGATGAAATTGATGAAAATGAGAATATCAGTTTGAATATCGAGGAAAGCGAAGAAGTTCGTTATGTGGAAGAAGGGCCTTTTGTTCATTTTTCAAAAAAATCGGATCAAGAATTTTTCAAAGGATTTAAGATACGTGAATTTAGTACAAGTGAAAATGGTGGTATAAAAGAAATAGATAATATTATTTATCTGTATGCTTTTGATTTGGAAGATCAACCTAGTTATGGGGCAGCTGCAGCATGTGAATCCATGGATAATGTAAAGTTGAAATTTACAGGTCTAAAAACACCTCTAGGTGATAAGTGCTTTAGAGCTACATATCATATATTTACGAATGACAATAAATTTGATGAAGATGTGTATTTATTTGTTTCAACAAAATCGCCCGTTATAAGAACTGTTTTAAAAGATTGTGTTTTTTCTTTTGCAGAATTGTCTGAAAATAATGAATTTTTCTGGCGATCTGCGAGTCATAATAAAGTTTTTAAATGTTCTGTTGATGGTTCGTATCAAAGTCTTTTTAAGATGATATCGAAGCTTACTAATGAAAATTATGAGTTAAAGATACCCAATTATACTTATCCAAATCAGAGCTTTTATGAGGGTAAGTTATATTCAAATGGGGAGCTCAAGAGACCATTTACAATTCGTATTAAATCTATAAATTGATCATTAAAAGCCTCCTTTTGGGGAGGCTTTTTTTATTAGATTTAAAACGTTTGGAAATAGCACCCCCGCGAAAGCGAGGGCTTAGGTTATTAAAGTATTATCTTAGAAACATTTTGCAATCGTTTCACCAATTAATGCGGGTGAGTTGACTACTTTTACGCCAGCAGCGCGTAATGCCTCGATCTTACTTTCAGCTGTTCCTTTGCCTCCAGAAATGATAGCACCTGCGTGGCCCATACGGCGACCTGCAGGGGCTGAAATCCCAGCAATAAAGGACACTATTGGTTTTTTTGTTTTGGATTGCTTGATGAAATCTGCTGCTTGCTCTTCAGCATCGCCACCAATTTCACCAATCATGACAATGCCATGTGTTTCTGGATCTTTGATGAAAAGGTCGAGAATATCAACAAAGTTAGATCCAGGAATAGGATCGCCCCCAATGCCGACACATGTCGATTGGCCGAGCCCTACATCTGTTACTTGTTGCACCGCTTCATAAGTCAGCGTCCCTGAACGGGACACAATACCGATTTTGCCAGCTCTGTGAATATGACCAGGCATGATGCCAATTTTACATTGATCAGGTGTAATAACGCCTGGACAATTGGGTCCTATTAAAATGGAACCGGTATTTTGAATCGCGCGTTTAACCCGAACCATATCAATGGTCGGAATGCCTTCTGTGATGCAAATGATAAGGGCGATACCCGCGTCAATTGCTTCCAAAATAGCATCGGCTGCGAATGGTGGTGGTACATAGATAACGGTTGCATTGGCGCCTGTTGTGATGGTTGCTTCTTCAACAGTATTGAAAACGGGCAGGTTTAAATGAGTCGTGCCGCCTTTACCAGGTGTCACGCCGCCAACCATTTTCGTACCATAGGCGATGGCTTGTTCGGAATGAAATGTACCTTGCGCGCCAGTGAAGCCCTGGCAGATAACTTTAGTGTTTTGGTTAATAAGAATAGCCATTATGCAGCCTCCTTCACGGCGGTTACAATTTGTTGGGCAGCGTCGGCTAATGTTTCAGCTGATAAAATTGGAAGGCCTGATTGTTGTAATATTTTGCGTCCCATATCCACATTCGTGCCTTGAAGGCGCACAACGAGTGGTACATGAAGGCTGATTTCGCGCGCTGCAGCTACAATGCCTTCGGCAATGACGTCACAACGCATGATGCCACCAAAAATATTGACAAGAATGGCTTCAACATTGGGGTCAGACAAAATAAGTTTAAAAGCTGTTGTGACGCGTTCTTTCGTCGCACTTCCGCCAACATCCAAGAAATTCGCAGGCGCACCATTGTTAAGCTTGATCATATCCATTGTTGCCATGGCAAGCCCTGCGCCATTGACCATACAGCCAATATTGCCATCGAGTTTGATATAGTTAAGATTTGAATTGCTGGCTTCGATCTCCATGGGATCTTCTTCATCAAGATCACGCATATCGAGTACTTCTTTTTGACGATACAGCGCATTTTCATCAAAATTCATTTTAGCATCAAGGGCGATAAGATCGCCTTTTTCCGTTAAAACGAGCGGATTGATCTCAATCAAGCTTGCATCTAATTCGTTAAAGGCTTGGTAAAGGCCATGAATTATTTTCACGAATTGGTTTACTTGACTGGATGTTAAGCCTAATTTGAACCCGACTTTACGTGCATAATAAGGTTGAAATCCTTGAATAGGATCAAAAGCTTGTCGAATAATTTTTTCAGGATGTTTACTTGCTACTTCTTCAATCTCAACGCCACCTTCAGAAGAGGCTATAAGCGTCACATGGCTTGAATTGCGGTCAATAAGCATGCTGAGGTAATATTGTTTTTGGTAAGGCGAACCTTCTTCGATGTAAACGCGTCTGACTTCTTTGCCTTTGGGGCCAGTTTGAGGCGTAACTAGTTTCATTCCAATCATTTGTTTGGTGAAAGCTTGAACATCGTCAATTGTTTTGGCAAGTTTAATGCCGCCACCTTTGCCACGCCCACCTGCATGGATTTGGGCTTTAACAACCCATAAATTGCCACTTATTTCTTGGGCTGCTTTATGTGCTTCTTGAGGTGTGTAAGCGATTTGACCCTTTAAAATGGGGACGCCATAGCGGGCAAGAAGCCTTTTAGCTTGATACTCATGTATATTCATGAACGTTTTTCCTATGCAACATTTTTTAGTTTTTGAAGTGTCGAAATCAACTGACGAACAGCGTCAACAGATTGATTAAATTGTGTTTTTTCTTGGTCGTTAAGCTGTATTTCAATAATACGTTCAACGCCTTTTGAGCCAATAACAGCAGGTACACCGACGTAAAGATCTTTAACACCAAATTCACCGTTTAGATAGGCTGCGCATGGTAAAATACGTTTTTTATCTTTAAGGAATGATTCTGCCATTTGAATCGCCGCAGATGCTGGGGCATAAAAAGCGGAACCTGTTTTAAGAAGCCCTACAATTTCAGCGCCGCCATCACGCGTGCGTTGAATAATTTGGTCTAATTTTTGTTGGCTCAGCCATCCCATTTTAACAACATCCGTTAATGGAATGCCAGAAACCGTTGAATAGCGGGTAAGGGGAAGCATTGTGTCGCCATGGCCACCTAAGACAAAAGCGGAGACATCCTCAACAGCGATATGAAGTTCTTCAGCGATGAAATAACGGAAACGTGCAGAATCTAAAACGCCAGCCATGCCAACGACCATATGGGGGGGGAGGCCGCTTTCTTGTTGCATGACAAGAACCATAGCATCCAGTGGATTGGTAACAACAATCACAAAAGCTTTTGGGCAATGTGCTTTGATGTTATGCGCGACATCACCGATGATTTGAGCGTTTGTTTTCAAAAGATCATCGCGTGACATGCCGGGCTTGCGGGCAAGGCCTGCAGTGACGATGACGACATCCGAATTTTTAAGATCAGCGTAATCATTAGATCCTTTAAAGGTTGCATCAAAATTTTCAATAGGCATGGATTCTGCGAGATCAAGTGCTTTGCCTTGAGGTACGCCATCGACGACATCAATGAGTGTGATGTCACCTAATTGTTTGAGTCCGATAAGAAAAGCAAGTGTGCCGCCGATATTACCAGCGCCGACGAGGGAGATTTTTTTACGTGTCATGAAAGTGGCCCTTTCTCGTTTATTTTGGATAAGTTTATTTTTGGTTTTGTTTTAGAGCTCTAAAAAGATATCGCTTCTATTTTCTGACTAAATGAGATAAGGGGCAAGCATTAATTTGTATGGTAATGAATTTTTAAAGAGCGGTGCATTTTTGGGTGACGTAATTTTGTTAGCTGTTTTATTACTTTTCGTTTTCAAGAGCTTAATGTGAAGAATTTTTTGTATGTATTGTTTGTAAAATTAATTACAGAAGAATTCATGTAAACTTAAATATAAATATTAAATTTTTATTGTAAATATGATCTATATGTGCTAAATTGAATAATATTAAAATATTTTATTACAATTTGTGGAGTTTATTATGAGAATGTTAAGAAATTTATTGTGCACAGGTTTGTTTTTGCTTGCTGCGAATCATTTAAATGCAGTTGGTGGTGAAGGTGAGACTTCTATTGTTAGTTCTTCTTCTGGAATACAAACTGAATCCAAGGCACAGACCGACATAAGTCAAGAAGTAGCTATAATTAAAAAAATCGAAATTTTGGATTCTAGAAGTCCTTTTTTTGATTCGATCATTATTTCACCAGTTGATGCAGCTTTGCCAGCTATAAGTGGTCTTCTGGATGGCTTTTCCGTTAATTTTTTTCTCGATCAATATCAAGCAAAGCCAGGAAATAAACTAATATTTGGTTGTGTTGAACCATTAGAGATGGATCAAGAAAAATTAAGTTCTTTTTCTGATGACAAAAAAGCAAGGTTGATTTTGTCTAAAGATCTTTTAAAAGGATTTTTTCCTGATGAAAAAAAAATATATACTTTTAATGAAGTAAAAACTGTTATTAATCAATCAATAGATAAATGTTCTTTAGAAGAAATATTAATCCTAGCGCGTTCTTTTAGGCATATAAAGAGAGGTATTGAAAAATATCCTAATCAATTGGGTGATTACATTGCTGAATATACTTTAATTAAAGCAATAAAAAAACATGAAGCAGATAATATAATGAATGAAGAAAAACGAAAATGGTTTTCTGATGCTTTATATGAATTGTCTCAAACATATTCTCATTTAATTGATTATGAGAAAATTGTATTTGATGAGTATAATTCTGGTCCTTTGACAATTAATTCAACATACATTGACAGTCAAAAAGGTAGATTGAGAGCAATACCTGATTTTCAATTAAACGGTACATATGTTCAATTTGAAAATGTTGTGTTTCATAAATTGAATTTGTTAAAATGTTCATTAATCTATAATAACAAAAATTTAAATGCTGTTAATAGATTGTTGGAATATATGTATCATGATATTGAAAATACGATGGTACATTATGTTTCGTTTGATAATGCATTTTACAATTCATTGATTAATGATTTTAGATGTCTTGATTTAGATGTAATGCAATATTTATATACATCGTGTCTTACGATTTTGGGTGATAAAGATGTTGTAAGGGTGCCTTACAAAACTATTATTGTTGTAAATAAGCTTTCGGATAATTATAGAAAGCTAAAATTACAAGAAATAGAAGATCTTAAAGCACTGCGGAAAGCAGCAGAGAGTAAAAAACTTGATGTGCCTGTTAGGAATAAGCGAAGTCATGATGTTTCTACTGCAAGCGATCAAAATATAACAATTGATAATTCGTTCAAACGAGGTAAATATACTGACGAATAATTTATAACTTTGAATGCACAGCAAGGGAAACTGTTTTTTACGTAAATCAATTTCTCTTGCTATTTTTATTATTAAAAGCTATATCATTGTATGATTAAATACAAAGATGGATAGTTTGATGAAAATTAATGTTAATATGGGTAGTAGTAAGTTGAAATTAATTTTAATTTTAATCATAATAAATTTGGTTGGCAATTGTTATGCCGTTATTGATTATCCTGATACAAAATCTTTATTAGTTGGTTTTTGTAAAAATGCTTACAATAGGGAGTTGATTTCTCCTACAATGGAATTTCAACGAAAAAAGGTCAATGCAGCATTTGAGATTTCAGCCCAGCATGATAATGTTTTAGTAAATGAAGATTATTATTTGTATAAAACGAACGCATTTAATATTTATGTCCCTAGTGTTTTGTATAGTGAGTTTTGGAAAATCATCACGAATAAATCAGTATTAGATGATGACTTTATAGAAAAAAATACAAAAAATGATAAATATTCTTATGTAATGTATTTAACAAATATTGACAAAGTAATATTTATTGAAAAAAATTATTGAATTATTTGTTTATTAACATAAGATATTTTTTTAATTGTTAGAAGTATTATACGTTTTTTTATGGCGTATTGTAATTAGGCATAATATTTCGTTGGATATAAAAGAATACTTTCCAAAGATATTTAAAATCGTTTAATTTCAAACATATATATCTCTGTTTAATGCTTATGTATAAATGAGCATTATATGTCAGTTCTTTCTTGCGTAAGTTAATGCGCTTTTTCTAAATTTCAGTTTTTTGACGGATCGATTAGAGGTTTGCGTATAGTTCACTTGTTTGCATAAGAAGCAAGGTTGATGAGACCTGCTACGTATATCTATATATGAGCATGAACTCTAGAATTAAAATAACTTATTTAAAGCTATCGACACTAAAGAAAAACAAAGGGATTTCACCGTCATGAATCATCGCTCATTTTTAGGGCGGTATGATGATCAAGTCTGACAATCAACCAATCAACACATATAAGAGCATCACTATTTTTGGATTGTTATGCAGCAACGATGGAAACTCAAGCTTTTATATAAAGTTAAATTGCCAATTTTCCAATAAACATATCGAATCTAGAAAATTGATGCGTTCAATAATTTGAAGTAGGAAGAGGATATGGACGATATTAGGCTTCTTTCGAAAGTGGCTGGTGTGAGGCGAGTGATAGAAGGTTCGGCACGGAAGGGCGTTCTGTATTCTTCATATATGAGGACTTGAGTACTGAAACGACGCATCAATTGGCCAGAGTAGTAGAGTTTCGAAAGAAGTCTATTGATCATACTGGAAGTGATGAGGGCCTTAGAGCATCTATGAAATAAGAGGCTTTAGAAAATATAGAAAAAACATAAGAAAGCATTAGATATTCATAATCTAGATAGAAATTAACCATTATTAAAATGAAAATTTAGTGCGATAAATCACTTCATTATTTAATACTTGATTGCATTTCGAATCTGTGGGTATAATGAATACTGGAAGTAGAGTTTTTTATGGTTCAAGCAGCGTTTCTTTCGTTTCCTTTCCAAAATTTTAAATTAAAAAATGGCGGAAATCCTAGGAAAAATGAAATAAAACAACTTTTTTTAAAAATAATTAAAAAAAGGGCTTGCACGAAGTTCGAAACTCTATTATAAACATCTTTACCGCAACGAAGCAGACCGAAACGGTTCGCAGAAAAAAGCGGGAGACCTGACAAAAATCGGGCACTGATCATAGACAAGTAGAAATAAAAAGAGAGATGTCCTGGTGAAGGGGTGAGTTAAATAAGAAAACTTGCTCATGAACTTGGATAGATCGAAAGATGTAAAACAAGTAATTCATGGTAAAAAATTTACAATGATGCGCGGTTAAACATTAACGGAAGTTCGATATGACGTAAGTCATGTTGGATGGAAGTCGAAGATAGATTGTTACGCAAGTGATGGTTGATTTTTGGTTTAAACGAAGTTGTTGTAAACATGCAATATATGAGCAAGTGTTTGGGAAATGTTAATCTTTTGAAGAGTTTAATATTAGCCCAGGATTAAATTTGAGAGTTTGATCCTGGCTCAGAACGAACGCTGGCGGCACGCTTAACACATGCAAGTCGAACGGATTTTAAGCTTCGGTTTAAAGTTAGTGGCGAACGGGTGAGTAACACGTGGGAACCTACCCTGCAGTAGGGGATAACTTTGGGAAACTAAAGCTAATACCTTATGCGCCCTTAGGGGGAAAGGATCGTAATTTGCAATTTACAGTTTTCAGTTTTCAATGTTTTGAGTTTAATAGAACGGTCGGCTAATCGTTATGTTAAATTAAAAAGGTTGAAGATTGTAAACTGTAAATTGTAGGTGAGATTCGCTGTAGGATGGGCCCGCGCAAGATTAGGTAGTTGGTGAGGTAATGGCTCACCAAGCCTACGATCTTTAGCTGGTCTGAGAGGATGGTCAGCCACACTGGGACTGAGACACGGCCCAGACTCCTACGGGAGGCAGCAGTGGGGAATATTGGACAATGGGGGCAACCCTGATCCAGCGATGCCGCGTGAGTGAAGAAGGCCTTCGGGTTGTAAAGCTCTTTTGGCAGGGAAGATAATGACGGTACCTGCAGAATAAGCCCCGGCAAACTTCGTGCCAGCAGCCGCGGTAATACGAAGGGGGCAAGTGTTATTCTGTTATACTGGGCGTAAAGGGTTCGTAGACGACTTATTTAGACTTATATTAAAAGCTTAAAGCATAACTTTAAAACCTTATAAGTACTAATAGGTTGGAGTTAATCAGTGATACATGGTACTTTAAATGAAGGGTTAAAATCTGTTGATATTAAAAGGAACGCCAATTTGTGAAAACTATTATTTTTGTCAGAACTGACGTTGAGGGACGAAAGCATGGGGAGCAAACTGGATTAGATACCCAGGTAGTCCATGCTATCAAAGATGAGTATTAAATTTTTATTTTTATTA
>JAUXUR010000037.1 GCA_030680745.1 Alphaproteobacteria bacterium | reverse complement strand
CTCAATATAAGGTTTAAAAATGATTTGTCGATAGATTTAAATTACGAAACAATTTTTGCGCGTCGAAAAGCACGCGATCATTTTATTTTTGGCAAACTTAGGTTTGTATTTTAAGTTAGGGGCGCGCCCCTAAATTAGGGGTTGTACCCAAACATTTTCAGTGTTGGGTCAAGAAAATAAGAGAGAACAGTGCTTGTTGTATATTTAATGCACAAGCATTGCGAATCTCGAGTTTTGAAAACCTCCACAATTGAAAAGAATTGGGTATACCATGATTCATATTAAAGATCTATCCTATCGCATTGGCGGTCGTCCACTATTTGAAGACGCCGATCTTTACATACCAGAAGGTCATCATGTCGGTCTTATTGGGCGTAATGGCGCTGGAAAAACGACACTTTTCAAATTAATTTGCGATGAATTACAGCCTGATGCTGGCGAAATTATGTTGCCAAAACATTGGCGCATTGGTCTTGTGTCGCAGCATCCGCCTTCAGGCGATAGAACACCACTTGAGGAAGTCTTGGCGTCCGACACAGAACGCGAAGATTTAATGCAAGAATTAAATAAAACACCTGATCCGATGCGTGAAGCTGAAATCCATTATCGTTTAATTGAAATTGAAGCACATAAAGCGACATCGCGTGCAGCGCTTATTTTAAAAGGTTTGGGTTTTTCAGACGAGGACCAGCTTAGACCATTATCATCTTTTTCAGGTGGTTGGCGTATGCGTGTGGCTTTGGCAGGAACCATTTTTTCGGAACCTGATTTGTTATTGCTCGATGAGCCCACCAACCATTTGGATTTGGAAGCCTGTATCTGGCTTGAGGATTATTTAAAAAATTATCCCAAAACTATTTTATTTATCAGTCATGAGCGCTCTTTCTTAAATACAGTGGCAAATGCCATTGTTGATTTACGTAACAAAGAATTTAAGCTTTATACGGGTAATTTTGATACGTTCATTCGTACAAAGGAATTACAAGAAGGTTTGGAAGAAGCAGAACGTACTAAAAAAGAAACGCAGATCAAACATATGCAAGTCTTTGTTGATCGATTTGGGGCGAAAGCGTCTAAAGCGAAACAAGCACAAAGTCGATCGAAAGCGATTGATAAATTAAAATCAGAAATGAAAGAAGAGTCGAACGAAAAAAGCTTTACTTTTAAGTTTATGTTCCCTGAAGCACCTGTGTTACCACCACCCATTGTCACTGTTCATCAGGGTGTTTTATCCTATGTGCCAGAGAAACCTGTTTTGCAAAACATTAGTTTTTCATTGAATCCTAAATTACGACTGGGTCTTTTGGGATCGAATGGTAATGGTAAATCAACCCTTGCTAAATTTATTGTGGGTAATCTAAAGCTTGTTCAAGGTGATACCCATCGTGATCCAAAATTAAAAGTTGGGTATTTCGAACAATATCAAATTGAGGCATTGCGGGATGAATGGTCTGCTTATGATCATTTAAATGAATTATGGCCACAAAAAACACCAGAACAAATTAGATCACGATTGGGTCAATTTGGCTTTAGTGGTGATCGTGCCTTCCAAAAAGTTGGTGTCTTATCGGGTGGTGAAAAAACACGCCTTAATTTTGCGCTTATTACTTGTGAAGCACCACATCTTCTTATTTTCGATGAACCAACCAATCACTTGGATATGGAATCGAAAGAAGCGTTGGCGACCTCCATCAAAAATTTTAAGGGCGGTGTGATTATTATCAGTCACGATTTCGATTTTTTAGAAAAAACCGTTGAAGAGTTTTGGTTGATTGGCCAGAAAAAAATTACACCATGGAAAGAATCCTTAAAGGCATATCGTAAATATATTATTACGCAAGGTGATAATACACCCACGAAGCCTGAAAAAGTCAAAGCTAAAAACAATGCTGAAAAAGGGATTGTTGAGAAAAGAGCGAAAGAATTAGAGAAAAAAATCAGGCAATTACATGCTGAAAAAAAGAAGATTGACAATCAATTAGCTGATCCTGCTTTTTATGCAAATGCGTCACGCGAGTTGCAAAAAATAATGGGCGAAAAAGAAGCGATTGACTTAGAGATTGGTAATTTAGAAGAGGAATGGTTTTCATTGCAAGGTGATGAGGGCTAATTTTATCTTACTTTTAAAAGTATAGAGTAGATGTTTCGTAGTTTAGAGGTTGTTGACATTTTATAAAAAAGCCATTCAACCTACTGAAAAACAAACAAAATTTTGCCATTACCCACCACCATTGTTTCCCTGAACAAGCGAGAAGCAAAGCTTCGAGCACGGATTCAGGGTCCAGATCACACTCATGATCGAAGATCATGGCAAATTAATAAACTCTCGCCATGCTCTTCGAGCATGTATTTTAGTCTGGATCCTGAATCTGCGTATGAAGCTCAGCTTCAACGCGTTCAGGAAAACAAAACTAACATATTGTTTTAAAACAATAATTAACTTTGGTCATTAGAAGAATGCGTGAGTGCTTAGGCACGAGGGCATACGTGGCAATTTACACTTACGAATGCTGTAGTAAAAAGTGTGGATTGTCACAAACAGCCTTGCGTACCGCTCGGCTATTTTCGTATGGGACGAGCTTACTCTCATTTTATTAAACTAAATGTCAACAGCCCCTAGTTTTTTAAAGAAAATAGAATTTCTTCCTTTTAATTTTTTCATGATATACTGAAAAAAAGGGAGCTATATCATGCGTATCACAAAGTTAATCTTGTTGCTTTTATTTATATTTCTTGTCTTTAGCTCAATGCATTTAAAGCAATTGGGTTTTCATGAAGCTATGAATCATATGCTTTTAACAAGTGTAACTGTTATTGGTTGGGTTTTTTATATTGCTTACGGTTTTTATCTTTATAAAAAACAAAAAGAAAATCCAGATATTCATCCTGCAGATAAAGAACGACTTAAAATCTATGCAAATCGTAGTTTTTTTCATGTATTTTTGATTGAAGGAACAATTCTATCTGTGATCATTGGCATTGGTATTGTTGCTTATCATTACCTCACTCAACATATAGGCGACTTTCCGTATCATATCCTTTGGTGGGCATTAATTGGGTATCCTTTAGCATTTTTTTCATGGGTCATCACAAAAAAACGGTGTGAAAAATCTTAAACCTACGCGTCTGTTGAAAGAGTGCAATGTACTTGAAATTGAAGTTAGTTCGACACATATACCCAAATAATCTGAAACTACCGTTTTTAGTCGATGACTTTTGGCTGCTTTTTAAACTAAAAATTTCTAAGGTAAAATAATTACCTGTTGTAATTTTTGGTATTAAAAATCATCTCAAATCTCAGACTCAAAATCGGCATTTCCAAATCATTCGGGTATAAGCTAAAATTTAGATGTTCACAGTAATTTATCCGTAAAAAAAATACAATATGCTGATGAAAAATTATTATTTTTGATAGACTTGATATCATTTTTATGTACACTCACTAGAGTACAATAATTACAATTTCCGGAGAATAAATATGATATCAGGATCATTTAAAGACGTTATTCAGCATTTTCTTGCAAATCCTGATTTGATCGCTTTTTTTCTATTTTTTGTGGGGGCCACAATTGGGTTATGGGTTTATCCTGGCAAACAAGTTTGGTTAGGTTTTTTTGTTCTCATTCTTATTTTTGGACTCATTCAAGGTAAAATAACTATTGTTGGATTTTCGTGTATTGCCCTTTTTGCTATGATTGTTTATGGGTATTATCATTGGCTTAAAAGACCGACTTATAGGTTAATCGGTGGAATACTTCTTTTCATAATATCTATTGGATTTTACGCCCATCAAATCGACGGTTTTGTAAATCCTATTTTAATTCCTGCTGTTAAATTAAGTGCGGATTCATTTATTTATAGATCCTTCCTTAATTTTGATAAAACACTTGCTGGCCTTTGTTTTATGGGTTTAGGGTTACATCTTGCAAGATCTTCCAAAGATTGGCGTAATGCTTTTTTTGCGTCCATTATTCCAACATTTTTAACAGGTGCACTTCTTGCTTCTTTTGCACTTTCATTTCATTATGTTTCATGGGATCCAAAATTACCTGGTATTACAGCGGTTTGGATGATTTCAAACTTTTTATTTGTGGCTGTTGCTGAAGAAGCATTATTTCGAGGCTTCCTTCAAACAGAGCTTCAAAAAATAATTGGTGGCAAAGCAGCCAAATTTTGGGGACTCCTAATAGCTTCACTTCTTTTTGGATTACTCCATTATAAAGGAGGCGCCTTTTACATTACTTTTGCAACGATCGCGGGACTTGGTTATGGAAGTGTATACATAATCACTAATCGTATCGAAGCCGCTATTATTACACACTTTTTGGTGAATGCGTTACACTTCTTCTTGTTTTCATATCCAGCTCTTGCACGTTGATGAGGCGTAATCGCTGTGTGTTGCATAATGCTATAAATTTGCATAAACTCTATTACTGCAATAATTCATTTTCTCATTTGGTTAAGATAAAATGAAAGTTATAATTTACATTGAAGGAGGATTAAAATGAGCACTCAAAACAAACCAAATCCCGGTGAATTTTGTTGGAATGAGTTGATGACACCAGATACGAAAAAGGCACAAGCTTTTTATACGTCTCTTTTAGGGTGGACAGCTCAAGATCATGATATGGGTGACATGACTTATACCATGTTTATGAATGGCGACAAATCTATTGCTGGTATGTTGCAAACACCTAAAGATAAAATTGATCATGTGCCACCGCATTGGATGAGTTATATTGGTGTCGATGATATTGAAAAAACATTTGAAAAAGCGAAATCTTTGGGTGCAAGTGTGATCATGCCTGTCACTAAAGCAGGAGATATGGGGCGTTTTATAGTTATTCAAGATCCAACGGGTGCGCATATAGCATTTTGGCAATGTAACGAAGGTTCGTGTAAGTAAAATAAAAGATTAAAAATTTTTTTAATCCAAAATTCTTAGATCTTGAGATTTCATTTCAAGATCTAAGAATTATACATGAAAATCAATCGTTAATAATATCATTATCAATGATCATTTGTTCGTTTTTTGAATCGTCAATTAAAAATCTTTCACGAATCAAGATTTCCTTTGCGCCATCACGTGTTAGCACTGCAAAATCGTCTATGACAGGATCTGCTGTAAAGTATTTTTTCCAACGATCATCATTTTCTTTATCACTTATAAGTTTTTGAGAATAGAGATATTCGGCAATGGCGCCTGTTGTAAAGGGTCGAAATTGTTTGTTTTCTCTTGTTTTGTATCTTAAACGATTTGTTTCTCTTTCGCGTATTTCAGGTGACAAATTTTGTGATCCAATCTTGCGTAAGCTCAAATCATCTTTCCGATCTTGCTTTGTTTCAGATGCTTGCATTACCCAGTCAATGATACGATTGGGACTAACAAGATCATAAAACACATGAACAACATTCCATTTATTGGTTGAAAAAGGATCTTGTCCTAGAACGCCCATGCGTTCTTGATAAGAAGCAATGGCTGATGTTAAACCCAATTCTTCTTTCAATTCATCGCGATACTTACTTATTAAGTGCACATTTTGTGAATTTTCAGCGGCTTTAGCGAGAATTGCGGTGGTAAAATTTACATTTTTCTTAATGGCTAAAAAGCGTTTCAAATTATCTTTAAAGTTATTCGTCTGATAGCCACCTTCTAATAGAGCATAGGCGACAGAATTGATACCTTCAGATTGACCTGTAGGGCAATGAAGAAGACCATTAACGAGCAAATTAAACAATAACATTTTAGCATCTGGATCGACTGTGTTTTTGATCCGTTCCATAATAAAGGTTAATGCTTTTTGGGTTTCAGGGATTTGGGCTTCATACATGTTCCATGCTTTAATGTCTTTTCCTTCCAAGGGCAAATTATACAAAGTTCTAACATAACCTGTTAGACGTGGCATAAGGTGTTCCCATACTTTTTCAATATTAGATAGATTTTGATTTTTGGCATCGCTTGCGAAGTCATTCGCTAACATTTCATAAGAAAGATAGGCAGGTTTTTGATCATCAGTAAAATTTATGGATGTAACAATTTGTTCTAAAGTTTGAAGCATTTCTTCGCCTTCAAACACCTTCTCAACTTGAATATCTGGTAATTTGTTGACAGTAAAAACATCGCGATTGATGCGTAAAGGATTTTTATCTAAAGCTTCATACACGTATTCTTTAGTTGTTGAACCTGGCATAGCAATTATTGATTGTTCATCTAAGATCACACGATTTCCAAAATGTGCTCGTAATTCTGTTTTTCCCCATTGCAAAGGATTATCACTTCTGGGGAGGAGGTGAGGGTTATTTAGAAGATTAAGTACAATTAAGTTGGAAATATTTTTGATAGAAGCAGGTATAGAAGTTAGTTGATTACGTAAGAGATTGAAACCTCTTAAATTTATTAACTTTTCGATTGCCTCAGGCAAGGACGTAAGTTCATTACCGCCGAGATCAAGAGTTCTTAAATTTATTAACTTTCTGATTGCCTCAGGTAAGGACGTAAGGTTATTACCGCCGAGATAAAGAGCTGTTAAATTTATTAACTTTCCGATTGCCTCAGGCAAGGACGTAAGGTTATTATGGAAGATATTAAGTTTATTTAGCCATGTAAATGCACTTATTTGCGCTAATATGTTTTGTTGTTCTTCAGTGGTTTTTTGAGATAGCTTATTTGCTAAACTTAGTGCGTTATCATTGATGATATGTTTATGATTAAGCGTAATACCATAATGAGCAACTTCTTGTTGTACATCGTTAAATATTTTTTCCTTTTCTTGCATAGTAAACTCTGCTTTTTCTTCTTGCATTGTGACATTGTTTACAGCTTTTACGTCTGTAGGAAGTACGCATAAAAATGTAGATTTTGTTAATATGGTTAAAAGCAAAAGTGAGCATCTTATTTTCATCATAAATATCCTGTTTTATATTTATACTAATTTTATTTTATGAAAATTTAATTAATTAATCGTTAATTTAATGTTATGGCGAGAGTTTATTAATTTTGCCATGATCTTCGATCATGAGTGTGATCTGGACCCTGAATCCGTGCTCGAAGCTTTGCTTCTCGCTTGTTCAGGGAAACAATGGTGGCGGGCAACTTGGTCATTCCTTTTAAGTCCGCCTCTTTTGGGTAGTGGGAAACTCGCAATAACAGTTTTTTGTTCATTTTCAATAGGTTGCATGACTGCTTTATGAAATGTCAATAGCTTCTAATCAGTATCATGTGTTCCTGCAGCTTGCGGCTGTGAAGGTGCAGTTTGTGCAGGCGCAGTATTTAATGATGGATTATATGTAGATCCAGAATTGGGTGTTTTGTTTTTTTGTTTATTAGGTGTGTTTTTATCTTTTTTCTTTTTGTCTTTTGAATCTTTATTTTTTGCGTCTTTTTTTTCTACTTTGCCATTTTTTTTATCTTCTTCAGCTTTTTTTTCGTCTTCTTTCTTTTTAGCTTCAGCTTCAGCTTGTTTTTTGAGATCTTCGTCTGTTAAGCAATCGAAAAGACGAATGTCATAACGGGGGTGCTCAATGGCTGAAACAGAAGGGCTAGAAGCAAAAATAAAACCTGAAAACACATGTTCGCTCTTTTTCATCGGCTGTTGTGCAAAAACTTCAATGAATGCAACAGCTTCTGGTTCTTCTTCGGGTGGTGTTTTTTTTGCGCTTTTAACGGTAACTTCGATCCATCCAAATTTGAAGGGATTATTGACTTTAGCTTCAACCGTAAAAGTCTTTGCTGTTACTTTATCAAGAATTTTAAGAACTGCATAATCTTGAGGTATGTAATTATGTTCAAGAAGACGATCAACGACAAAGCCATGTTTATTGGCTGGTTCGTCTATTAAGATGGCCTCGGGTGAATCGGGAGGAAGATCTGATTTGGCTCTGGGGTCAGTTTTACCTGTTCTGTCATTGCTGTGATCATCCTGTCCAGCATTTTGTTGAACATTATTACCACTAGATGTATTTGTATTTTGTTGCGTGGAAGTTGTTTTATTGCCTTGAAGCCAAGGAAGACTATCGTTTGGAAGTTCAACAATATTGGCATTTAAATAAGATATGTTGAAGAAAAGAAGTGTCATAAGGGTGAAGCTAATGCTTGATCCGATTTTGGGCTTATTGCATTTACGCGTAAATGAAAATTGTGTGTGCATCATATTCTTTTCTAAAGCAAACGTATATTATTAGGGCACATCATTAGCATGCGCTGGTGTTGTAGTATTCGGCGTTGTTGCGTTTTGATTGTTCTGGCTATGTCTATCATCTTCTTCTGGTTTTTGAGAGAACATAAATTTATTTAAAAGTTGCATCAGATCAGCGCCAGCTTGTGTGAATGATATATTGCCATTGGGTGCAATGATATGATCATCAGAGCCTAATGTTAAGGATAAATAGCGTTTACCAAAAAGGCCTTCTTGCGTGATTTCTAGGGAAGAATCTGAAGGGAGTTGAATGCTTTTATCAAGCTCTATTTTGATACGGGCTAAATATGTTTTGGGGTCAAGGGCACTTTCGGTAACTGTACCTACAGTAATGCCTGCTGTTTTAACTTCACTGCCTTTTCGAATACCATCTACACGGTCAAAATTAGCAAAAAGTGGATAAGTGTCAGTAGAAGTCGATACGTTGCTTTTGTATAAAAGGGTACCAAAGCCGATTGCTGAAACAAGAACGCCAGCACCTAAAATCGTTTCGAAAGTATTTCTTTGCATTTTTTATCCAATAATATTTACGTGCCTTTTAACATTTTGTAAATGTTATTCGGGTGTCCACGGCTCGTAATCGCCAGTCGCTTTTGCACGCTTACCACCAACAAGTGTATGTCCTTTTGGTCGATATGCATAGGGGGTGCCTGTTAAATTAGGCAAATAAGGTTTTTGCCAAGTATAAAGTTGGGTTTGTTTTTTTGATTCAGGAATTTCATCACATGTAAAATGAAGCCAAGCATGCCAAAGAGGTGGAATTTTTGAAGCTTCCACTTCATCTTTGAAAACAACCCAACGCTTCTCTTTTTTGAGGCTGGTATTGTTTTTGAATGATGATTCTTTGCGCGAAATATAATAAAGATTGCCAAAGGCATCCTCACCAATTTTCTTACCTGTTAAAAAAGTGCATAAACGTGTTATCAATTTTGACATATTCTGTTTCCCTTTTACTAAACTATGACAGTTTTAAAGGATTTGGTCTAGAAAATTTTTCTGCGTTTTAAGCATGATGATATTTGTTTTTCTAATAAATCGTTTGAAGGAGTTGTTAATTTGAGTGACGAAATGTATTTGGAGAGAAATTAATCGCAGGATTAAGACGTTTATGTTCTCAATCCTGGATTATATAGATTCTCAATGGACATTAATAAGATTGATGTTATTTGAATCAAGCAAGTCTAATGCGCTATCTTTACTATAACGATGGGCAAAACATGTACCATCAGCGTTATATAAGACGAAGCTTTCTTCATCGTCGCCTGTATCTTCAATTTTTAAGTAGCAAAATTTTTTATTGCCTAATTTTGTAAATTCATCACGCGTTAATTTTCTGAGTTTTGGTGTAGCGGGCATCATTTGAATCCTTTTACTGAATTAACAACAAGTGCTGCAATTGTTTTTTATTTAATATACTTTATAATAGACAATTTTACTTAATAAGTCAATTAAGTTTACCAACTATTTTCTTCTAATTTTAGAATTATTAGAAAAGTGTGTAATGATGTCATTTTTCTTTCAAACTTTAATTATATGATTTAGGATGACCGCATTAATGCACATGGCAAAAGCTGTTCTGCTAATATTAAATTTGGAGCAAAATACATAACATGTCTACAGCTTATTTTATAATTTCTAAGGCTTTTTGGTTTTTCGCGGCGCCCTTAAGTTTGTTTTTATTTTTCTTCATTCTTGCCGTTTTTATGTTGCAGACAAGATTTTTTCGTCTTGCTAAAAAAGTATTATATTTCCTAGCATTTTTTGCGATTATTTTTATTTTTTTGCCGGTTGATTATTGGCTCATAGCACCATTAGAAGAATCTTATCCTATTCCAAACGCTGACATAATAGATAAATTTGATGGTGTTATTGTTTTAGGTGGTGAAGCACACACGAATCTGTCAAATCAGTACAATATGCCTATAGTGCCATTTGGTTCAGAGCGTTTAAATAAATTCATAGAACTTTATCATAAGAATCCAAAGGCCAGATTTGTATTTACAGGAGGGGATTTAGAGTTAGATAATCAGAAAAAAAATGAAGCCTTCTATTCAAAAATGTATATAGAGAATTTAGGTATTGATACATCACATATGATATTCGAAAACAAATCACGCAATACTTTAGAAAATGTGATTTTAAGTAAAGAGCTTGTTTCACCCCGCTTAGATGAAAAATGGATATAATAACATCAGCATATCATATGAGGCGATCTGTTAATTATTTTAAGCGCTCAAATTGGGATGTTATCCCATATCCTGTTGGATTTAGGCGCGTTAAAAGTCTTAACCCATTTGAACATCCCATTACAGCAAAGTTACAAATTGTGACGATGGCAATAAAAGAACGAATTGGGTTACTAGCTGCTTATATTTTTTAATATTTATTATTGTTTTTTGTATAGTTAGAATTATTTTTTTAAAAAGGCTGTTTTTTTTCAGCCTTTTTTATTTCAACTAAAAATGTTTTTCAATTTCCTTGGCCATTTCAGTGGCAGGCGTTCCTAAGCGAAACATCGAGATTAATTTGCCGTCTCGACCTACAAGATAGGTGAAGGTTGAATGATCCATTAAATAATCATCGCCACCTTTATCTTCAGTTTTCGCTGCATAAATTTTATAATGATCGAAGGCTTCATTTAATTCTTGGTCATTGCCGTAAAGTCCCATGAGTTTTGGGTGAAAAAGACCTACATAATTTTTCAATAATTCTTGATTGTCGCGTTTGGGATCTATGGTTACAAAAATAGGTTGAATGTCATTGATTTTGTTGCCTAATATATCGAGTGCTTTGGTCATGGTTGAAAGCTCTGACGGGCATAAATCGGGACAATAAGAATAACCAAAATAAAGCAACATTAATTTGCCTTTAAAGTCTTGATTTGAAATGCGTTGACCCAAATGATTTGTTAGATTAAAGGGACCACCTAATGGAACATTGGCTGTAACAATGTAACTGGGCTCAGGTGTTTTAGTTACGTCTTGCACAATATTTGTATCGAGGTTGTTACGCATTTTGCTGAGATAGATGCCACCACCGATGCAGGCTGCGATGATGGTAAAAGTGAAGAAATATTTCATATTCTATGTCCTGTTTTTGTTGTTTATCATTCGTCATTGCGAGTTTCCCACCACCTAAAAGGGTCGGACTTAAAAGGAATGACCAAATTCGCAAACATGTGTATAAAAAGCTTGTGCGACCTGGAGGCCGTCGAAGCATTGGTGTTTGAAGAACCCGTTTGCGAGTCTGGT
>JAUXUR010000036.1 GCA_030680745.1 Alphaproteobacteria bacterium | reverse complement strand
TAATTTTTCATTTAATTGCGTTGCATTCTCATCGGGTTCAGCATTAGGCCCCGCATTGGGCCCAGAATTTGGGAAGGTCATTGACGTTTCAATTTTCTTCATCGCCAGCTGAAGGCGTGTAAAAAGATCATCTGTGCTCATAACGCAACTTTCAAATTTTAGAAGCCCCAATTTAAAAAACTATATTACCAGAAACGAATATCACCTGTATCCATATGCACAAATTTTGCCCTTGGATAATAACCTACCCCCCCTATTTTAACGAGTTTTGCAGCTTTTTGAAGATGTGAGGTTTGAATTCCTTGGATACGAATATCCACTGCCTGACCCTTCATATGATAACTTTCGCCAACGGCGCGAATTTGTTTATTCGTGAAATAAGTACGAAACCCACATACAACTTCAATAGGCAAATTGCGACCCAAAAGAAGTGAAAGCTTATAAAGTCCTTCGATTAATTTTATATCCATCGGTACTTTGATATTACGACGATGATCACGCATCAATTTATCAATGGCATCTAATCCTTTGGTGCAATAGCCTTCTGGTGTACAAAACACTACATCAATGCTCTCGCCCGTATGACGATTATAAAGCTTTAATTTTTTATCTATAGAATCTCTATGCTGTAATTTGGCCAGAAGTATATTTGGCGCCACAGCTGAAGCAATAAAAGCGCTTCCTAAAATCAATCCTGAATTTTTAATAAAATCCCGACGTTTAATGCCAGCCTCATCTACAAGATGTTGCAATCTTTCGGGTGCTAAATTTAATGATTGGTCATCCATAACAAACCTCTCCTTATATTAATATATGCAAGAAAAGGGCCGCTTTGTCAAAACTTATATGAAAAATAAAAATAATAAAAATATCAAATGGTTTTATCGGACACGCTGAATTCATTCTTAAACATAAACTCAGCTATTCATTACAACAAATGCTTTATCATACTTTAACACTAAATCATCATTTAATAAAAATAAGTAAATATTATTGACATAATAAGAATAAAAATGATAGAATTTACCATTAAATTAAAGTTTTTTATTGTTGAGGAAAAATAGATGCAT
>JAUXUR010000035.1 GCA_030680745.1 Alphaproteobacteria bacterium | reverse complement strand
AAAAGTCCTCCAAAAGAAGGCTTTTTTTTACCTCTCCCCTTGTGGGAGAGGTCGCGACCAAAGGGAGCGGGTGAGGGGTATTTTACAATTTTGGAGAGATGAGTATTTGTAGGCAATGCTTAAATTATGGCATGATGGTGTTGCTCTTTGTAAACGCTTTAGATACCCCTCACCAGTCGCTGCGCGCCGACCTCTCCCACAAAGGGGAGAGGTGAAACCGAAGCAATTTCATTTTTTGTCCCGTAGATTGAATCTTATTAGTTTCTTAATATATTTTTCCTATAATATTTATATGACCACTAAAAAGGAAAAGATTTATGAAAAAGAAAACGCTCATTTTGATCTCCATGTTTTTCATTAATTCTTTTCCTCTTTTGGCGGATAAAGAAGATTTATTGAATAAATTGTTTGAACGACTTGAAGTCTCAAAAAATATGCGTGAAAGCGCTGAGCTTACTTTACCCAAAACACCTGAAACTTTAAAAAATATTTTTGGTGAAGACCAGGAAAAATTCAATATAATTTTAGATGAAGAAAGAAAGAAATTTTTAGAAAAATGGGTTTTACAGGAAACTGAGAATTATAAAAATATTTGGACACTTATTATTGGGCAGAATTTTTCAGAAAAAGATCTTGAAACACTTGCTGATATTTATGCACAAGATGTTTTTAAAAAATTTATCACATTTTTAGGAAAAATTGAGCAATCACTAGAAAATATTTTACAAAGTCAACAAACTCAAATCGCTATTTCCTACGGAGAGACACTCATAAAAGCACTTGAAAAATCAAAAGAAGAAGGACTTGATGCCTCTATTATTGATGCTGAAATTGACCGTATTAAAAAAATTAAAGGTGTATTAAAACAAACACTTGCTTCTATAGATACTAAAAGTACTAAAAATAACGAAAATTTATAATATTGGGATGTATGGGGCGTTGATAAATGGTCGGAGCGGCGGGATTTGAACCCACGACCCCCAGACCCCCAGTCTGGTGCGCTACCAAGCTGCGCTACGCTCCGTTTTAAACTTAAGTTAATATTCTTTCCTTAAGTTCTTGTGGCAAGATAGCAATTCCATTATAAAAGTGCAAGGGTGCTTCATTCAAAAAACTATAATTTTGGATTAAGTTCGGTATACTCAATTGTTGAACAACACGTTTTTAGGAAAATTGATGCTTACTTGGCAAATTTATAGTGAATTTTTTGTAGCAGTGCTTATTGCACTTAATCCAATCGGCAATATAGCTTTCTTTTTATCGCTTACATCGCATCAATCTGCAAAAGAAAAAAGTAAAACAGCTTTTATGGCGGCCATAGCAATAGCAGTAACAATAGTTTTAACTGTATGGCTTGGGCAACGTGTTTTAGATGCTTTTGGTATTAGCATTGGTTCATTCCGTATAGGTGCCGGGATTGCTATTTTACTTGTTGGTATCTCTATGGTTAAGAATGGGGCAGATGCGCCACCACCGACACATGCATTAGATGCTGATCACCCTCCTAAAAAAAATATCGCTGTCGTGCCATTAGCAATTCCCATTGTTGCAGGGCCTGCAACCCTTGGTGTTATTATATCTCAGACAGAAAATATTCCTGGTATTTGGGATGAGCTTATTTTTTCGGGGCTTGGACTTGTTGCCACCTTTATTATTTGGATTATTTTTAAATTCGCCGTTCCTGTTGGACGTATTTTAGGTCAAGAAGGTATCAATATAATAACGCGTATCATGGGCCTTATATTGATGGCTATTGCTATGGAATCGATGAGCAAAGGGATTAGGCTTTTATTCCCGGGTCTTTCTTAATAAAGCTACCCATCCTATGGGCAAATTCGTTGTCAAGTTTGCGCTTCCGGTACTCATGTACTTAAGTACACTCCGTTCCGGTTCTCAACTTTCCTAGACTTTGCCTCATAACCTTGGTAGTTATTTTGAAAAGTTTCGGGAATTACGAATTCTTTTTAAGAAGCATGTACCCAAATAATCTGAAACCACCGTTTTTAGTCGATGACCTTTGCTTGTTTTTTGAACCAAAAATTCTTAAGGTAAAACAACTATCTGTCATAATTTTTGGCATCAAAAATTACCTTAAATTTCATGCCTAAAAAATCTGCATTTCCAAATCATTATGGGTATATAAAAAAATAATTTAGCATAATTTTATAAAATTTAAGAAATTATTCATATCCCTTGTTAGTTTGTATGAAATGTGATTAAATATATTTCTTATTAGGACTCTTTGATCTTTACAAAAAATATTTTAACTTTAGGATTTTAAATGATTAAAAAGCTTTTTCTTGTCGTGTTTTGTGTTTTAATTTCTTCAAAAACACTACAAGCAGATAATTACGTAATAGCTAATTATAAAACACGTTTTATAGAAGAAAAAGGTGGCAATCCATTTCAAAGACAAAGCCCTTGTTCAACATTTAAAATTCCATTGGCGATTATTGGATTTCAAGAAAATTATCTCCTCGATAATAATGCGCCTGAATGTGATTATCAGACAGGTTATACGAATTGGATTCCAATATGGGAACAATCTTTCACGCCTTTTACCTGGATGCAAAAATCATGCGTTTGGTATTCACAAGAAATTATCGCAAAACCCTATGGCCAAGAAAGACTGCAACAATTTGTTGATAACTTTAAATATGGTAATATGGACGCTTCAGGGACCAATGAAAGCTATGATTACGCTTCTTCATGGTTGAATTCATCACTTCAAATTTCGCCACGCGAACAAATTAATTTTCTTTTTAAATTTTTAGATCGTGGTTATGGCGCTACAGAAAAAATCTATCAACAAGTTAAAAATATTATTCCTCAAGAAGATCTGATTAATGGTTGGGTATTGCACGGTAAAACGGGCACATCCTATTTTTGGAACGAAGATGGATCTTGGGATAAAAGAAAACAAATGGGTTGGTATATTGGTTGGATTGAAAAATATAGACAAAAATATGTTTTTGCTTATGCGATTAATGAAATGGAGACAGATCCAAATTTAAGCGCAGGATTAACAGCAAAACAAAGAATTAAAGAAAAATTAGAAGCATTTATTCTTAAATGGAATCTTTAAAATATCGTAAAATAAATTTAAACGAGAATTTCAATGAGTTTGCATGCTTTACTAAATAATTATTTTTCTGAAGATATAAATGAAATTAATTATAAGCAAAGGATGCTAGATTTTTTAAATACACACCAAAATCCTTTTGCGCGCAGTTTGAAAATTGGACATTTTACGGCTTCTGCTTTTTTACTCAATACTGATAAAACAAAATTTCTACTTATGCATCATAAAAAAATAAATCTATGGCTTCAGCCTGGCGGACATTGTGATGGCAATCCTGATGTATTAGCTGTAGCGATTAAAGAATCGCAAGAAGAATCTGGCATTATGGAAATTATACCCATTAATACTAAAATTTTTGATATTGATATTCATACATTTCCAAGCAATGAAAAAGATCCAGAACATTATCATTATGATATTCGATTTCTGCTTAAAACAGTAGGTAATGATCATTTTATTCAAAATGAAGAATCTCACGCGTTAAGATGGATTGATCTTTATTCTTCTTCAGAGCTTTCCCTTGAGCATTCAATTAAAAGAATGGTTCATAAATATAATCATAGTACACGACACTTTTTTAATTTGATCTAAGGTATTGATTTTTTATAAGAAAACATAGTACAGACAAGATACAAAAAAAGGAGCTGTACAATGATAAAAATGAATACCTTAGATCAAGCAATAAATAATCACTT
>JAUXUR010000034.1 GCA_030680745.1 Alphaproteobacteria bacterium | reverse complement strand
TTTAAACGTTTATCTCCTAAATCTATCAAACCATATTCACTTTCAGACCAATTCATGAATAATGCTCCCTAAAAAGAAAACATTGTCGCAAAAATTATATTAAAAATCAATAGGTTGAAACACTTATGGGTAATGATATGGCCGCGGGGCGTAGGATGGGGTGGGAAACGCCCTTCAACTTGTAGCGTTTTCAAGTCATTTTACTATATTTCGTTATGGATCCAGGATCTATGTATGAAGCTTCGCTTCAACAAATTCAGAAAAACGAAAGTTCAACTTATTGTTTTATAGCAATATAAATCTTGGTCATTAGAAACTGTAAAGAAGCGTAGCAATCTAAAAAATCTATTCAACAACCATATTTTTTTCATTTTAATTAAAAAAAACCACCCATGAAGGGTGGTTTTTCCAGCAAGAAGGAAAAATTGACGTTTTTATCTGTTAATTTTTGATCCTTTAAATTCCGACCCATGGAATTTATGAACACTACAACCCGCATGTGGTACTGGCTCTCTAAGCCATGGACTATTTTCAACCGCATTTTTCATGTCAGTGTAACCATGATCTGAACGATCCTTGATTGAGGTTTTTGAAAACTCACAATCTTTAGTATCCACTTCGTATGCTGGCGCATTGTAAAGGATATGAACAATATCAAAATCCGTATCAGAAGCAAAATCTTTAATTTCCTTAACGATAGGATCATTTTTAAACTCTGCTGGGATCTTTGATAATATATGACCCAAAGCTTTTTTAAGATTTTGACGTTTGCTAATCTGTTCAATATGATGCGCTGTTCTACTTGTGAACATAATATCTTTTGTGCGGATCGATACGCCTTCCATGTCTTTTGGTACTTCACCGATTGGATTAAACAAATCAATCATAAAGACAAGGGTATGCACACGCGGCTCAATCTGAAATATACCTTCTAATGGTGTATTAGAAACACATCCACCATCCCAGTACATTTCACCATCAATTTCAACAGGTGGGAAACCTGGAGGAAACGCACCACTAGCCATTACATGTTCAGGCCCAATTTTCATTTTGGCACTATCAAAGAAAACAAGCTCACCATCTTTAACGCGTGTAGCACCTAATATTAGACGTGTTTTCTTACTATTAATACGATCAAAATCTACAAATTTAAGCAAAGTACCTTTTAATTTGGACGTATCATAATGACTAATAGCACCAAGAGATCCTTTAGGTTGATGTTTTGCACCAGGAACACGTGGTTCAAAAAAATTTGGTTGCCCAAATATAAAACCTTGCATCGATGTCATTGAATTATGCATTTTGCGCATTTCAGGCGGAATAGGCATACCATTCATAATTTCTGGCCATGAAATTGTATCCCAGAAAGCCTTCAATTTTTCCATTCTGTTTTCAGGATTATTACCCGCAATCAAAGAAGCCGTAAAAGCACCAATCGAAATACCTGAAACAACATCAGGTAAGTAACCAGCTTCTTGCATTGCTTGATACGCACCAATATGATAAGCACCTAACGAACCACCACCCTGACAGGCAAGGGCGATACGTTTATATTCATTTTTAGCCATTTTTTCCTCCTTATTCTTATGCAATAAGGATAGCTAAAAGGGGGATCTTAAGCAATACCCCTTTTGAAAATCATGTTATGTTTTATCATAAAAATACAAATAGATTTATTGTTTTTTAAAATTACATTCGCATATAATAGTGACCACTAATATTGATGAGAACATACTAAATTGCTGCAAAAAAAAAATGCCAAAACTATTTTCGAAGAAGGCCTAACACGCCTTAAAGATACCTCTATTCAAAATCCACGGTTGGATTGCATGCTACTGTTTGAAAAAGCCACACAAATCAACCGCATTGATCTTATATGCAATCCAGATCAGCTTATATCATTAGAACAATCAGACTATTTCATTTCATTAATTCAACGTCGAACAACTTACGAACCCATTTCTCATATTTTAGGGATGCGTGAATTTTGGAGCCTCCCTTTTTTCGTAACCAAAGATACACTCGACCCAAGACCCGATTCTGAAACATTAATAAATGCAAGTATCGAACAATTCGCTGATAAGCAAAAAATGCTCAAGATTCTTGATTTAGGGACAGGCACAGGCTGTCTTTTAATTAGTCTTCTTAAAGAATACCCGAATGCTTTTGGTTTGGGCGTTGATATTTCCTACAAAACACTTCAAATTACACAAAAAAATATCAATTATCATAATCTTTCAGACAAAGCATATCTTCTCAATACAAATTGGACTGAAGCTATAAACACCACTTTTGATCTTATCATTTCAAATCCTCCTTACATCCCCTTAAAAGATAAAGATATTTTACAACCTGACGTGCGATTGTTTGATCCTGAAAAAGCACTTTATGGCGGGGACGATGGCTTAATTTGTTACCGTCAAATTGCAAAAATAGTGAAGCCCTTTCTAGCGCCCAAAGGTCGCATTATTCTGGAATTAGGCATTCATCAAAAAGATGATGTTGTTTCTATTTTTCAAAAAAATGGATTCAATTATTTTAAATCACAAAAAGATCTCCAAAATATAGATCGAGCACTCATAATTTATTAGACGCTTCTCGTAAATTATGTTAAAAACATTCTGAAACAAGCGCCGATTTGATCACAGATTGCGGGCGCATTATAAATGCAGCTAAAGAGCGTATAATTTATTGCTGCATTTCTACAATTGAAGGATTCATTATGCAGCAAAAATCAAATTCTATGCTTTTCATTAAAGCATCTTTATTTTTTATTATTTCACTCTTCATTTCATCAAGCAATGATGTCCTTATGCGCTTTTTAGGTGAACGGCTTGATTCATTTCAAGTCGCTTGGTTTCGTTTCTTTTTCGGCACCTTAAGTCTTCTACCCTTCATGCTCTATTACGGCAAAAAATCTTTCTATACGTCTAGACCCTTTATTCATTTTATCCGTGGTGCACTTCTTTTTGTGGCTGTCGCTGCTTGGTCAATGGGATTAAGCGCCAAAGATGTACCGTTCACACTTGCAACAACAATGAGCTTCACCGTCCCCATTTTTGTACTTATTTTGGCATATATCTTCTTAAAAGAAAAAATTGCCCTATCACGTTGGGCTGCAGCAATATTAGGCCTTTTTGGTATTCTCGTCAGCCTTGAAGTACACTCAGCCGATTTTAACATATATAGCCTTGTCTTTCTTATATCAGTCATATTTTTTGCAAGTCTTGATATTATCAATAAAGTCCTTATTGTTAAGGAATCAACCTTAGCGATGTTGTTTTACTCAGCCCTTGTAACAACAATCATTGGTTTTATACCGGCCATATTAGTCTGGCAAAACCCAACCTTAAATGAATTATTTCTATTGTTTATTTTAGGTGCAGGTGGCAATTTGATTTTATACTTTATTTTAAAGGCCTTTGCGCTCGTTGACGTATCGGCGCTTGCCCCTTTACGTTATGTTGAAATAATTTTTTCAACAGCTTTTGCTTATTTTCTGTTTCATGAACAACTTAAAAACTCTATCCTGTTAGGATGTGCGATTATCATTCCAGCGACATTGTTCTTGGCCTACACAGAAGCCAAGAAAACGAAATTTGAAAAAGAAAGAATGTAAATGGATTTCAAAAAACATATACGCACCATTCAAGATTTCCCTAAACCGGGCATTGAATTTTATGATATTTCAACGCTACTTGCACATGGTGAAGCGTGGAAAAACGCCATAAATGAGCTCACCAAAATAATCGCTCCCTTAAAACCTGATTTATTAGCTGCCATTGAATCACGTGGCTTTCTTATTGCAGCGCCTCTCGCTTACCAATTAAATTGTGGTTTTGTAATGATGCGCAAAAAAGGTAAATTGCCTGGCAAAACAACGTCATACACATACGATCTTGAATATGGTACGGATACAATGGAAATCCAAAGCGACCTTATTCAAGAACATCAACGCATTGTTCTTGTTGACGATTTATTGGCGACAGGTGGCACATTACAAGCAGCCATTCATCTATTGGAAGCAATGAATGCGCAAATTTGTGCAGCAGCAACCATTATTGAGCTAAGCGCACTCAAAGGACGCGACAAAATAAAGGTGCCCTTTACTTCACTCATTTCATACCCATAACATATAGAAAAATGAATTATACTGAAATTTTAAACGCTTTAAAAACAGCCTCTCTTTTTGATTTGTACAGATTAAATGTAAGCATTCAAAATGAAATGGAAGATCCTGAACGTATTCACCAATTGCGTAAAACAATTAAAATAGGTGATCAAATTGCCTATTTTGATACCACTCAAAATGCGCTGATTGATGCAATAATTCTTGAAAAAAATACAAAACGTGTTCAAATCAAAAATATTCATGATCAAAAAATTTGGAATATACCTTATTATTTTTTAAATATACGCAATGCCCAAACAGATATTCAGCCCAATAAAGAAAAATTATCCAAAAATAATTTGCGCGTTAATGAATGTGTTGGTTTCGACAAAGACGGTGATCAAATAATAGGCATTGTCATTCGCCTTAATCACAAAACAGTAACAATTGCGACGCAAAACAATAAAATTTGGCGCGTTTCATATAGCTTCCTATTTAAAGTTATTGATGCTGATATTATAAAAGATTTCAATAAAATGACTATTGAAACAATAAAAAAACTTGCTTAAACAACGCGTTATTTTTTAGATATCAATAAAACAACGATAGATACTGATATATTTTATTTAAAATACTATACACTAATTAAGCTCATATGATAAAATTAATTAAAAGAAATATAAAAAGGGAGGAAACGCCATGAGAACTAAATTTGTCTTCATTAGTTTTTTTGCATTCGTATTAACATCAAATTTATATGCAGATGTTACGGTGCTGACAGCATCAGATGCTGATAAAAACCCAACTATCGCCGCAAGCAATTTTCAAGACCGATATGAAGAAGTTTTCAATAAAAATTGTAAAGATACCTTTACAGCTGTTGGTGGTAAAGAAAGTTTATTTCATGACAAACCATCAGAGACGTCAAATTGGTCAAAAAAAGACTATACAGCAAAATATGGTGATTTAAATAATGCTTGGAGTGATCAAAAAATAAAATTCAATACAAAACTCGCTACTTTTAAAAAAGAAACGGATGCAAATAAAAGAAAAACAATGTGGGGCGACATTGATCAGATTTTGTATTTTATGAAAAAATCTTGTGATCATTTTAAAATCGAATTTGATCGACAAGTGACGTTGGCGAAAGAGAATCCAGCTAAAAAAGGTTTCTTGGATAAACTTAAAGGAATGTTCTAACATATTGGATTATAAATAAGCACTGTTTTCGTAATTTATAAACAGTGCTTATTTGTAACAACTTAATTATAGTGAAATAACTTTAAATTCAGGCAAGGAATGACGATGCATCAATTTGGAGCTATTTTACTATATTTTCCTTATCAGGTAGGAACCTTTGAGTTCAGACAAGGAATGATAAGCGACGTGTATTCTTTATACATGAGCGCAGAATGACGATGTATCAACTTAAAGGTTCCTATCTGTATCAGGTAAAAACCCACCGACTTGTGCATCCCACAATGTTTTGTAAAGACCATTTAAAGCAAGCAAATCCTTATGTGTACCATCTTCAGCGATTTTACCCTTGTTAAACACTAATATACGATCCATATGAAGAAGTGTCGATAAACGATGTGCAATCACAAGCGTTGTCTTTTTTTGCATCAACACCCATAAAGAATCCTGAATATCATTTTCTGTCACAGAATCCAATTGAGACGTCGCTTCATCCAAGATCAAAATCGGTGCATTTTTAAGCATCGCGCGCGCAATGGCAATTCGTTGGCGTTGTCCACCTGATAATTTTACGCCACGTTCACCTACCAAGGATTGATATCCTTCAGGTAAATTTTGGATAAACTCATGGGCATGTGCTTGTTTTGCAGCCGTATAGATTTCCTCAATTTTTGCTTCAGGCTTCCCATAGGCAATATTCTCCAGAAGCGTCCGATGAAACAAAGAGGGATCTTGTGGAATCATGCCAATGGCTTCATGCAACGAATCCTGCGTACAGTCTTTTGTTGATTGGCCATCAATCAAAATACGCCCTTGATCAATATCATATAATCTTAAAATGAGATTCACAAAACTCGTTTTACCACTACCAGAATAACCAACAAGCCCTACTTTTTCACCACCCTTAATACGAATGGACAACCCATCGAACAAAGGGTCCGTATTTTTGTAACGAAATTGCACATTATCAAAATCAATCTGACCTTTAGTAACGCTTAATATGCTTGCATGTTCATTATCAACAATCTCAATAGGCAAAGTTGTCATTTGCAATGCTTGCGTAACTTTACCCAATTTTTTTGAAAAATCAGAATATTCAAGTGCAAGCATCCAGAAAAATTGAACAACCGTCAAATTAATAGTCAACACAAAGGCGAAATCACCTACAGAAATCAAATTGTTTTTAAAATCAATAATAAGATTATAAAGAACAATCGCTTCTGTAATCCCGTATGAAATACCATAGACAAACCAAATCCAAAAATAGGTCCATTGCATTTTTTGTTCGGCATTAACAGCCTCTGCTAATGTTTCATTAAGAAAATCTTTTTCAGCTTTTTTTCGTGCAAACAAACGTACTGATAAAATATTTGACAATGCGTCAACAATTTTACCTGTAATAAGCGACCCAAGTTCTGACCAGGCAGTGGATTCTTTTTGTAATTTCTTCGAGACAATCACTGCATAAATCATAAAGCTTGTTGCCCACATCAACAGCAACAATGCAAATTTTATACTCACTGTCCAAAGCATTAAAACAGCAACCACCAACCCTAGGAAACGACTAAATAATCGATCTAAGGCAATTTGAAGCAAATCAGGAATATTTGACGTCAAATCATTTACTTTATTTGCAAGACTTCCTGAAAAAGTATTTTGATAATAATGATGACTATGGCCCAAAATATATGAAAACATATTATCAGCAATATTTCGGCGTAATTTTGGAATCATCACAATTTCAACAAAATAACCATGGAGCCTAAAGAGAAAAGTCATGCTCAACCCTAAGGAAATATAGCCTATAGCAGGCAGCAACAAAAATGAAACAGCATCAGTTCTTATACCTTCTGACACACGATCAAGCATAATTTTTATAAGATACGGCGAGAGTGATGCTTCAATAGCCCATAAAATGGCAATAAGAAGCATAATAAAAATACCAAATTTAAATTTGGCAATAGAGCGCAAGACAAACGCCAAGCTTTCTTTAGATGTAACGATATGCATAGTAAACTCCATTACCCCTTATGATCCAAAATTTGGACATGCGAAAGGGTAGAATTGTATGTAAAAATTTAAGTGTAATTTTGTGTCTTTATTTCAAAGGTAATTGCTCAGCCCATCAACATAAACTATACAGATTATGTGGCAAAGTCTAGGAAAGGCGAGAACCGGAACGGAATGTACTTAAGTACATGAGTACAGGAATGCGCAGACTTGACGACGAATTTGCCCATAGGGTGTGTAGTTTGTTTCAAAGACAATAAGACGCTTTTTTGATAAGTGCTTTCTAAAATTATAAAATAAAGACGTGTATTAAAATTGGGATACTGGCGTCATCGATTAATCCTTTTTATTGTTTTTAAATAAGGAGGTCATTTTACTTTTGGGAAACTAACATAACGCGTCCAAAATTTTTATGCAAGTGTTTTTATATGCAATGAATTAATTTTAAATCAGACAAGAAACGATACGCGATATGCACCCTTATATATAAACGTGGCTTTATGTATCAGCTTGAACTTATATTAAGGTGTTGGAATAATGTTTTGAATCCATTTATCCTTACCAAGATCAAGCCAGATTTCATTTGAAAAACAAAATCTTTTGGCATCATAATTTAGATTCAATCCTTTAAAATTAAAATTTTTCAAAGACTTACCATATTCCAATATTTTTTGTGGCGTGATAGGGCCTTCAATTTTATCAAGAATCTCAACAAAAATTGATGCATTAATATAGCCTTCAAGCGAATCTGCATCCATACGAATGCCTGAATATTCTTTTTGCATTTCAGATCGATATTCTTTTACAATTTCACGATCATCAGTCTCTGGATCAGGCACAACGCGCGAAAGAATAAGATTTAAGCCCTTACCCTCAAGCTTTGGATCATCAATACCTGAAACGTAGTCACGAAAGCGATCCGTCAAAAAAGATATCCCCATAAGCGTTATATTTTGAAGCTCTATAACACCCATATGATTGACAAGCTCTCGAGAATGCGCATAAGTTGAAAAGAAAAATAGAACATCTACATTACCTTCACGTATTTTTTGAGCTGCATTCGCAACAGAAAGACTATTTCTTGAATAAGGTGCCTCTATAATCGCATCTTCACTTATCTTATAGTGCTCAATAAGAATTTTTCTTGCAGCACTTAATAAAGAATTACCAAAATCATCATTTTGATAGAAAAAAGCAAATTTTTGTTTAAAAAGTTTATCACATGCATATTTAACTACTGTTTCAGCTTCATCAGCATAACTTGCCCTATAATGCAAAAAAGGACCATCATATCGAAAAGAAAGTGAACCTGTATAAGGAAATAAAATCGCAATATTTTCATTTTTAGCGTAATTTTTGATGGCAGTAGCGGTTGGGGTGCCTAAAGGTGATAATAAAATTGAAATATCATTTTTTTTAAAATAACCTTGCAGAAATTTTAATGTATTAGAAGGATTATATTCATCATTTTCATAGAAATTACGTATAATTTTAGGATGTACACTTTTATCTTTATTAGATTTACGTATTTTTAAATCAAGCCCTTTCATCAAACGCTCACCTAAAATAGCAGCCCCATTGCTAAAATCAATCGTTGTTGCAATATTTATTTCTTGCGGTATGATCTTGTCGATATTTTCTTGTGGATTTATTTTTTCACCAGATAGAAGTTTGTAAGTATCTAAATGAAATTTTTGAGCGCTATTAAAAGGATGAGAAAAATGCTCAATAACACTTTTGTGCAGATCATTGTTTAGTTTTAAACATGAGAATGAATCAATATTATATTGATACAATTGATAAAAACTTGGAACAAGGCCTGAAAATTGGTGCCAAACAATCGCAGCCATTTCTTGAGGACGCAATTCTAAACCTGATGGCTTAGAATATTTTGTTAAACGATCTGTCGATGAAAAAATAACGATTGGTTTTCCTTGTGTTGACTGATCATTATCATTAACTTCAATATCTAAATCACCATTATTAATTTTTCCTAAATTATGCGAGAACAACACAAAGTTATTTTTATCAACTTCTGTATAAATATTTAGTCTTAGTGGTAATAAATTTAAAAATGACTTTACATTACTAAACAATTGCGTTTCTTTAAAATTATTTTTTTTAAAACATTTTTCCAATTGTCTATTAAAATTATTATCCATCCAATTTTTGTTATCTTCTTGGTTTCCTTTTAAATAAATAACATTATTTGGATTTTGATGCTTAAGAATTAGAATAATAAGCAACGTTTCTATGTTGTAAGCACTAAAACCTATAGCATTACCATTAATAATAAAAAACGTTTTAGGTGTTAAGATTTTAAAATTATTGTCTATCACGTGGTTTTCTTTTAAACATTTTAATGATCTTAAGAATGAATGATAAGCACCATATAAATCACCCCAAATATAAAATCGATCATCCTCCACAGCGCGTAAATCCACTGAACTTTTTTGTGTATCTTTATTTATGCTGTCTTCAAGAAGATTAATTAATAATTTTTTAAGTTCTTTTTTTGAATTAAAAATATTTTTTTTGATGCCTAAATTCATTATTTTATTTAATAGTCCTTTTTGATCTTTAGAATAATCACAAAAATAAGAATCAAAATTTGGTGAAACAAGGCTTTTAAGCTTGATATCAAGAAATTCATTTTTTTTAAGAGAATTTTCATAAAATTTATCAAAATTAGGAAAAACCATACCAATCGAAACTGAGGAACTTAACCATACAAGCAAAAACAAAAGGAACCGCATTTATAAGCCTCTCAACACTAAAAAATAAAAATAAATTATAATAAATACTTGCATAACATAAGAAGAAATAAACCTAAAACGCCAATAAATTACATTATTATCATGTACAAGGTTAATTAAAAACGAAATAAAAGCGCAGCTTATGAAGGCAACATAGAGTGAATCAGCCGTTGTAAAATAACCTACTTTGGGTGAAATATTTTCAATAACAAATCGATGGACAAGCATACCTGAAATAGCGGCCAACGATAAATTAAGTGGAATCGTATTATTTTCTGGCACTTTAATAATTAAGGACAGGACAGCCAAAAAGAAAAGAATAAGTGCTGGAATAATAATCACAAGAATTTTACGGAAGCCAGGTTTTGAAAAATTCAACGTAAAATACATTTGAGGATTTGACAGAAATTTATTTTTTTCATTTTCATCAAGCTGTTCGCTATAAAACCCAACATTTACATCAACATCAGTTAATGTCCATCCTTTTGGCAATAAATCCTTATCTACAATAATATTTGATTTTCCAGAAGTAAGAAGCATTTCCTGAGCAGTTGATTGTGGGAATTTTAACACGAGATAAAGTTTGTGATCTGAAAATGGAAAGTATAAATAATTCAATTCTGATGAAAAATTAACATTTATATCAAAAACTGTTAGGATGCGATCTTTAATTTTTTTTGATCTTGGTTCAGATTTTTGAATAATTTCACCACGATCTATTTTAAAATTTTTAATATCTGTAATTGAAGTTTGACTTGGATAATAATAAAACCAAATAGACCCAATAAGACTAAATTGCCCATTATCAATATCAAATTGTGGCATAGAACGAACGAAAAGCCCTACTTCAATATGTGGTGGCGCATCCCCAAATTTTCGATCTTTTTCAGGCTCATATGATTGAATGAGTGGATCTTTCTCCAGAACATTGTGCGTTCCAAGCGAAAAAAAAAGAAGAAGTAAAAATGTAATAATTAAAAAAAAGGATAAAAAAATTCGACCTTTTATATCGCTTAATAACAATAAGAATAATTTTTTCACCCTAACGACCTATTTTTCTATCTTATTCTAATTTAAATATATTTATAAAACTTTTACAAGTTTTTTTACAAAGATTGAATTTGATAAAAAAATATTTTGTTTAGCAATTATTAAACAAATAGAGAAAATAATAAAATTAAACACTAATGGTTTTAAACTTATCATCCTGCAACGCAACCAATTGATCCAAAATCTTAATCATAATATTGTTAATATTTTCGTAATCTTGATCCAATAACGTCTTAGCATCTTGAACGTATCGATCATTCGTTAAATCAGCAGCACAATTTTTAATCATGTCTTTCATGCCACGATACGTAATTTCCAAATGACATTGAAAAGCATAAACATTCTGATCATAACGAATAATTTGTCTTGGGCAACCTTCACTCTCAGCCAAAATAACAGCATTTTCAGTTAAACCAGGCATATCATTGTGCCAATGCGTCACATCAAATTGCGCAGGCATGTTTTGTAACAAAGGATCCTTTTTGCCTTCTTTGGTAAGTGTAACAGGCATTACACCGATTTCTTTAAAAGGACTATGAACAGCTTCAGCCCCTAAAGCGACACCAATCAATTGTGCACCTAAACAAAAACCTAAAATGATCTTATTCCCAAAATAAGATTTCTGAATTAAAGCTACTTCATCAATTAAATAAGTATAATCTTCAATATTAACAGATGATTGTGGACCACCCATGACAATCAGCATATCGAAATTTTTTTCAGCTAAACAATCTTCTCCTCTATAAGGACGTACAATTTTAAAATCATAAAAATGAGATTTTGCCCAATCCTGGATAATACCAGGCGTTTCAAAATCTGCATGTGTTATACAAAGAATGCGCATTATTATTACCTTTAATAATATAATTTATGAAGATGCAAAACTCTCTTCGTTAACTTGTATAGTTAAATAACTTGAAATTCAGACAAGGAGCAACGAGCGAAGTGTATCCTTATATACATGAGTGAGACGCGACGACGTATCAATTCAAGTCATTTAACTATACTGTATAATTCAGGCCCATTCTACCACCATCGGCATAAATTGTTTGACCAGTAATATAGCTTGCATCATCACTTGCTAAAAAAGCTGCGATTGAAGCAATTTCTTTTGGATCACCTGCCCTACCCATAGGTGTACGCGATAAAATTTTATGACGTGCAACTTCATCCGACATGGTTGTTTTTAACATATCTGTCATGATGCTTCCAGGGCCAATAGCATTTACGCGTATATTTTTATCCGCCAAACTAATGGCTGCAACTTTTGTTAATTGCGATAACCCTCCTTTGGCAATTACATAAGCACTAATATTTGGGATAGCGAGAACTGCATTCACGGAGCTCATATTGATGATAGAACCTTGAATATTATGTTCAATCATATAATTTGCAACCAATTGCGTTAAAATAAAAGGAGCGATTAAATTAATTTTCAAGGTTTTTTCAAGATCGTCTATATCAAAATCTAGAAAGTTATCTGACTTCAAAATAGCCGCATTATTAATAAGCACATCAATAGTATGAAATATTTTATGGGCTTCTGTTATGATTAAAGTGCAATCATATCTGTCCTCAATATTAGCCAACATAAAATATGCGTGGCATCCTTTTTGAACAAGCTCTTCGGCTGTTTTAATTCCCGCTTCGTGATCTATATCCGCTATAAAAATATTTGCGCCTTCTTCAGCAAAACGTACTGCACATGCTTTGCCAATGCCTTTTGCACCGCCCGTAATAATCACTGTTTTATTTTTAAATCGCATATACCCAAATCTTTCAAACTGTGGAGGGCGTCAAATTTCGGGATTCGCCATGCTCATGTACAAAGAGCTACACGCCGCGTGCCTCACCACTCTTCTTCTTGACCCACATTTTAAAATATAGTGGGTACAATCACTTTTTTGTGTTATATAGGAACGTTACCTTCTTTAAGTATAGACAAAAATGCTCTTAAATAAAATGATCAATCTAAATTTAAATAACCCAAAAGTCGATATTAAGATATCCAAAGATTTGGTGGATTATAATGTAGCCGTGGCTTTTATGGAAAAAAGAGTCGAACAAATTATTTTAGGTCACGAAAATGAACTTATCTGGTTTTTAGAGCACCCCCCACTTTATACAAAAGGCACTTCAGCAAAAGAAAGTGATCTTCTGAATCCGAATTTATTTCCTATTTATGAAGCAAATCGCGGCGGTCAATACACTTATCACGGACCAGGACAACGAATTATCTATGTAATGCTCAACCTTAAAAATCACGCACAAGATGTGAGGCGCTTTGTACAATTTCTTGAAAATTGGGTGATACAATCATTTCAAAAAATAGGCATTGATGCCTTTATTGTGCCCAATCGTATTGGGGTTTGGGTCAATACAAAAGAAGGTACGGAAGCAAAAATTGCAGCAATTGGCATCCGCTTACGTAAATGGATAAGTTATCATGGCATTGCAATCAATATTAACCCAAATTTAGAACATTTTAACGCCATTGTTCCTTGTGGTATTAAGGATTATGGCGTGACCTCGCTTGTTTCTTTAGGGCATAACTTTTCAATGCAAGCTATTGATAAAATGATGATCGATACATTTTATGATTTAAGGGTAAATACTTAACGCATGACCCCTTGTAATCTGAGTACATTTAGTATCATCAGTCACATTAATGTTTTGTGTAAATCCAGGTTTTTGACCTTTCTCAATATGAAGCGTACAAACAAATGAATTTTTAGTAATATCATCTTGTGCTTGATCAGAAGTTAAATGTACAGGCATGATCAATATTTTCTTTTCTTTGAGTGTCGCTAAGGAGCTCCACGAAGAAACCCAAGAATTGTCAATAATAATCTCAATTTTAGGTATTACCTTTTGAACTTCTGGCTCATGTATTGGGGCAAGATGAATTATTTGCTGAGCTTCTTCATCAAAATTACATTGCATTTTATTAAAAGGAAGTATCTCGCCCGTTTCTTTTGTATGATCTATAATCATTTGTTTTATTGTTTGAAATGTAAAAAATTTCTGATTTTCTAGATCCTGACCCTCCAATATTTGGACACCACCATGTTCAGTGCTCACAAAATATCCATAATTTTGAGCATTAGGTAAATTGAGAATAATATTTACAAATTGCTGTTCGGCATAGACAGGTTTAAGTGATGCACAAAAAGCTAGCATGAAAGTAAGGCTCATAATTCTAAATGTTCTCATTATAACACTCCCTAAAAGATGACAATCTTAGGAAGTTTAACATGATTTACAAAGCGTTAGAAGCTATGAACTAGATTCAAAAATTGATGCACATCCTCAAGATTTGTTGAAAAACTCGTCACAAGGCGGATGATTGTGCTATCGGCATTTGGCCAGCGATAAAATTGAGCGCCCTTTGCCTCAAGATGACATAAAAGCATATGATCCATTTCAACAAATAATTCATTGCCTTGCACAGGATATAAAATTTTAGCCTTACCTGAATTTACAAGACCTTCAGATAATTTTTGAGCCATAAAATTTGCTTTTTCAGCATTACGCAACCATAGATCGTCTTTGACATAAGCCAATAATTGAGCAGACACAAAACGCATTTTTGATAAAAGATGCCCTGCATTTTTTTGACGATAGGCAAAATCTTTTACATGGTCTTCATTAAAAAAGAGCACCGCTTCGGCAGCCATTGCACCATTTTTGGTGGCCCCCAGCGAAAGGATATCAATACCAGAATCAAGACTCGCTTTTTTAGGGCTTACGTTTAATGTTGCTACAGCATTAGCAAAACGTGCACCATCCATATGAACGGGCAATCCATAAAAATGAGCAATGTCCGAAATTTCTTTCAATTCGTCAAGACTATATATTGTCCCTAATTCGGTTAATTGCGTCACTGTAACCATAGCCGGTTGTGACGCATGAACATTGCCAAATCCAGCTTTTGAAAGCCTTTTTTTAAGTTCTTTGAGACAAATTTTACCTTGTTCACCTTCAATGGGTTCAATTTTAGCACCCCTCGTATAAAAACCAGGTGCACCGCACTCATCGGTATAAATATGCGATTCAGCATGAGCGTAAATAATACCGTATGGCGGCGTTATAACTGATAGAGCTAAACAATTGGCAGCAGATCCTGTCAACACAGGAAAAATACTTAAATCCGTTTCAAATAAATCTGAATAGGATGATTTAAGCTTAAGGCTCAAATCATCCGCACCATAAGGCGTAAAATAACCGTTATTTGCATCAATAATAGCCTGCATCATTTCAGAGCAAATAGGGGAAGTATTATCGCTTTTAAAATACATGTTTACTCCAAATCTATATTACACTAAATCAAGTATAACATTAACCCGATTAAGTAAAGGTAAAACTGGAATTTGAATACATTCATATCCAAATTGGACATAAGTTTCAGCATGAATTTTTTCAAATATCAAGGATTCTTCAAAACTAATTTTTCTAGCCTCTGTTGGTGTACAAAAACCTAAATTTTCAATAAAGAACACTTTATTTTCGTATATTTTATTGCTTTGAATGCGCTCAATTTCTTTTAAAAGAACTTCAGATGGCCCAACGTTGAGATATTTAGCTAGCGCATACGTACAAATGGACGAGCGATCATAAAATTGTATGGATGAAGATATATTATCTGCTAGTATTTGTCGCTGCTTTTGCAAATTAATAATCTTATCAATAAAAATCGATTGTTCCCAAGGTCTTTCATTTCCCAATTTTTGTTCATGAGCAATAATATCTGTTGCAGCCTCATGAATAATTGCATGTCCTTGCTTTTCTAATGCACTAATGATTGATGTTTTTCCACAACCTGGTGTACCTGTTATAATATATCTTTTCATAAAACTACCTTTTTTTATTTATGTAATATTAATTTTCATTACAATAAAATTACTTATAGCAAATTAAATATATTTATGAGATTAAATCCCAAAAAAAATAAAACACATACCTAATAACTTGAAAACGCTACAAGCTGAAGACCATAGCCTCTCCTTTCCTACTTCCCGCGGCAAGTCCCGCGGGGTCCATCAAATCTTAGAAAATTCACGGTAAATCAATCAGCTATCTTCTGCACAATAGATCCCGAGGGACTTGCCGCGGGAAGTAGGAGGATTATATCGTTTTCGAGTTATTCCACTATACTATAGTCGATAGACTTGAGAAGTAGACAAGGAATGATGCGCGAAGTGTATCCTTATATACATGAGTGAGGCGTGACGATGTATCCTTCCAATGTCTATCGACTATAACCAAGCGCACTATTTTTCTGGTGTGGTTGGTGAAAAAAAGAATAAGTCTCCCTCAATCCATCCTTAAGATCTGTTTCAGGTTTAAAGCTGAATTTTTGAAGCAATTTAAGGTAGGACCCTTGCGAATGTTTTATATCTCCGGGACGCGCATCTGCGTAAGTAATTTTAGGATGAAACCCAGCAATATCACTTAATGTTTCCAAAAGCGTTTGGATACTAATTTTTTCACCTCTACAAATATTAAAAACACCATGATCAGGGCTTTGATCTTGCCCAAGATGTTGCATTGCTTTAGCAAAATAACGCACAACATCTTTTACATACACAAAATCACGTGTTTGATGACCATCCCCATAAATAATCACAGGTTCCTGGCGCGCAATTTTATCCATAAAAATAGAAATAACGCCTGAATAAGGTGAAGATGGATCCTGGCGTGTACCATACACGTTAAACAACCTAAAACCAATCGTAGGTATGTGGTGCACTAGACTTGCAACACGTCCATGGTGCTCGCAAGCCAGTTTGTCAGCGCCATAGGCTGTTAATGGTCTGGGTAGACAATCCTCACCTAAAGGCAAATGTGTGTTATCACCATAAATAGCTGCTGAAGATACATAAAGAATAGGTGTTTTTTTTAATTGTCGCGTCGCTTCTTCAAAAATACGAATCGTGCCCGTTAAATTTGTTTGATGTGTTGCAAGCCATTCTTCATTTGATTTTTGGACTGAAGCGATAGCCGCCAAATGAAAACAACCGTCAATACCAATAAAAGCCTGTTTTACGTCTTGTGCGTTTGTGATATCACCAATTTGAAGTTCAATTTGATCACAAGAAATATTCTCTTTTTTACCCGTTGATAAATTATCAAGAACACGAACTTTATGTCCATGTTGAAGTAAAAATTCACATAAATGAGATCCAATAAAGCCACAGCCACCTGTAACTAAATAATGTGCCATAATATCCTCCAAATTTTTTTATACTCAAATGCTTTCAAGCTGTGTGGAATATCAAGTTTTAGCTTCAACATACTGTTTATAAAGAACACGTTCTTCTTAATAGCCTTTCATCTGTCCGCCCACCTTTAGAAATAATTTGAGTATATTTTACAGAACGGTCAGCTCCCCTCTTTATTGAACTCTTTTATTTTCTTAAAAACAAGCATTCTTCTTGACAAAAACAATGTTTTTATCTAATCTCGCCAAGAACAATAAGGAATTTTATCATGAATACGGTATCTAGCTCTTTGAAAATTTGTGTTATTGGTCTTGGCTATGTTGGTTTACCTCTTGCAGTATCGCTTGCCAAACATTTTAAAGTTACAGGGTTTGATATTAATGAAACGCGTATTCAGGAACTTAAAAATCATTATGACCGCACTTGGGAAATTGACGAAGCAAGATTACAAGCTTCTTCATTAAACGTCTCTTATACGCTTGATGACATTAAAGCACAGGATATTTACATCGTCACTGTACCAACACCTGTTGATCATCGTAATCAACCAGATTTAATGGCCGTATTAAAAGCCTCTGAAATGGTTGGAAAAGTGATGCAAAAAGGGGCTATCGTTGTTTTTGAAAGCACTGTCTATCCAGGCGTTACAGAAGATATTTGTGGACCTGCTATTGAACGCGCATCAAATCTTGTTTGTGGTAAAGATTTCTTTTTAGGTTATTCCCCAGAACGTATCAATCCAGGCGACAAAGAACATACTGTTGATAAAATTACAAAAGTTGTTTCAGGGCAAACACCTGAAATTGCAAAATTATTAGGCGAGATTTATGGCGCTACCAACAATAATAATATCCATATTACGCCTACAATAAAAACAGCAGAAGCTGCTAAAGTTATTGAAAATGCGCAACGTGATATTAATATTGCTTTTATAAACGAAATTGCACTCATCTTTAAAAAAATGGGAATTTCTGTTTATGACGTTTTAGAAGCCGCTGAAACAAAATGGAATTTCTTACCCTTTAAACCAGGTTTAGTCGGCGGACATTGTATCGGTGTTGACCCTTTTTATCTTGCACATTGTGCAAAAGAATTGGGCCATAACCCAGAAATCATTCTTTCAGGTAGGCGCATCAATGATGCAATGGGTTTTGTCATTGCTGATTATTTATCCGATGAACTAAAAAATATTTTAGCGTATGGCAGCAAAGCCCGTGTTTTAATCATGGGACTAACATTTAAAGAAAATGTACCTGATTTGCGCAATACAAAAGTGTATGATCTTGTGTCTGCTTTAAGCGCACGCGGTCATAATGTTGATGTATATGATCCTCATGCAAATCGTGAAGAAGCTTTCAAATATTATAATTTACCGCTTGTTAAAGATTTAGATGAAATCGAACCATATGATTGCTTAATTGGTGCCGTTCCACATGATGAGTTTAAAGACTTTACAACAAAAAATTTAGCGCACCTTATCAAACAAGGTGGTATTATTGCTGACCTTAAAGGGATCTGGCGTAACATCGAAATGCCTGCTAAAGTGAAGACTTGGAATTTGTAAAATTATGGAGGCGCAAGCCTCCTGAAATCGTTTGTGATGTTATTAAAACTTTATTCTTTGTTAGCAACCTCCTTAAAACCTCTCCTTCGGTTACACCTTAATCATAGGTTAAAAAAAGGCAAAGAACTTAAAACGCGATTATGCGAAAGATATGGTAGAACAAAACGCGAAAGACCCCAGGGTCCTGTGGTTTGGATTCATGTCGCAAGCCTGGGTGAAGCCCAATCAACAGTTCCCCTCATTCAAGAAATACGAAAATTATATCCTCATATTCAAATTTTAATCTCATATGGAACTGTCACTGCTTCCCGGATGATGGAAAAAAGATTCGATGATTCGATTATCCAACAATTTGTACCCCTTGATGTGCCTAAATGGATTAATCGTTTTTTAGATCATTGGAAACCTTCTTTGGGTATTTGGATTGAATCTGAATTATGGCCAAATTTATTGCGTCAAACACAAAAAAGACATATACCTCTTGTTTTTTTAAATGCGCGCTTATCGTTGCGAAGCTATAAAAGATGGCAAAAAATACCGCAATTTTCGAAAAACCTTCTTTCTTCATTTAATATATGCCTTGCACAAACAGATGAAATGGCTGAACGTTACAAAACATTAGGCGCCTCTAACGTTTCAACAATTGGTAACTTTAAAGCAGCTGCAGATCCGCTTCCTTTTGATCAAGATTTAATACAACAATTTCAAGAAACGATGAAAGATCGTCCCTTTTGGCTTGCAGCAAGCACCCATCCCGGCGAAGATGATTTTATTATAGCAGCACATAAAAAAATTGCTCAAATATACCCTGATATTTTGACTTTTATAGCGCCACGTCATACAAATCGTCGGGAAGAAATTCAAAATCTACTGCAAAAAAGTAATTTGAAATATGATCTACGTTCTCAATTAAAATACCCTGAAAAAGACACAAATGTTTACTTGATCGACACGATGGGCGAATTGGGTAGTTTTTATAAATTAACAAATATTGTTTTTGTTGCAGGCTCTCTTCTTAAAAGCTCTAAACCTTTAGGCGGCCATAATCCTCTTGAACCCGCTCTTTTGGAATGCGCAATTTCTTTTGGACCCGATATGGCAAATACGCGTGATAGTGCTGATGGTCTTTTGAAGCGAAATGCTGCAGAAGAAATAACAAACCCCAAACAACTTGCAGATTGGGTTATTAAATTACTTCAACACCCTGAAATTGCACAAGAAATGGCTGAAAAAGCACGCCTTTATGCAGAAACCCAAAAAGAAGTTTTAAATCGCGTCATGGATCATATAAATCCTTTTTTGGATCTAAAGGCATTTGAAAAAACTGGCTTTAATGAATGAGTCTGTTTTGCAAGACACCAACATTCTGGGCCAAGCGTAATTTTATTTCTTATCTTTTAGCGCCTATTGGTTTTTTATATAAACAAAGCACATCAATACGACAATTCATTAAAAAACCGTATAAAATACCCATTCCTGTTATTTGTGTTGGAAACATCAATGTAGGTGGTGTTGGCAAAACACCTTTATCAATAGCCATTGTAAAACATCTTATCGAGCAAGGCTTTTCACCACATTTCATAACACGTGGTTATGGCAGAAAAATACATGGGAATTTTCAAGTTCAACCAAATCATCATGCAGAAGAAGTGGGTGATGAGGCTTTACTTCTTTCAACAATTGCGCCTGTTTGGGTAGCAAAATCGCGCACAGAAGTTGCTTTATTAGCCTTTGAGCAAGGCGCTACACATCTTATTTTGGATGACGGCTTTCAAGATCCAAGCCTTTTTAAAGATATCTCTTTATGTGTTGTAGACGCTCAAATTGGATTTGGAAATGGTTTTGGATTGCCTGCAGGTCCATTGCGTGAAAATATTCACGATGGCTTAAGACGCGCAGATGCCCTTTGTGTCATGGGTAATATGACGCAAGATATACAAAAACATTCAAATGATTCTTTACCCATTTTTGAAATGAATTTAGAAATAGATATCCCAGATATATTAAAGGACGAAAAAATTATTGCTTTTGCAGGCATTGGCCGTCCTGAAAAATTTTTTCAATCCCTTAAAAACGAAGGTTTAAATGTAATACGCACTTTCTCATATCCTGATCATTATTTTTATAAAACAAAAGATTTGCAAGCAATGTATAAATGCGCAGAAGATGAAGGGGCCAAACTTATCACAACCGAAAAAGATTTTGCCCGTCTTAAAGAACCAAGCAATATGATCTTGCCCATTAAAGCAAAAATTAAAATAAAACAAAATGATACATTTATAAACTTGCTCAAAAAGGGAACAACATGAAAAAATTAAAATATATTCGTTATTTTTTTGAAGCCATTCCTATTTATTTTCTATATGGATTTTTTCGCATATTACCACTGGATGCAGCTTCAGCTTTCGGCGGATGGGCATTATCTAAAATAGGACCACATTTTAAATCGACTAAATATGCGCGCATTAATATAAAACTCGCTTTTCCTGAAAAAAACCCTGAGGAAATCGAAATAATAATAAACGGCATGTGGAATAATTTAGGACGCGTTTTAGGCGAGTTTCCGCATTTACCCAATATAAAAAATTACGCAAACAACGAACGTATAGAACTCGTCGGTGAAGAATACGCCTTACCTTTTGTTAAAGGTAACAAAGGTGGCATTTTATTTTCAGGTCATTTAGGCAATTGGGAAGTTTCTTCTTTACTTTCAACGAATCGGGGTATTCCATTACATAGGATTTATAGACATTCAAACAATCCTTTTGTTGAAAAATTAGTACTTTTCGCAAGACGTTCTATTTTGGGGGAGCTTATTCCTAAAGGGCGAGTAGGCGCTAAAAAATGCATTCAATATTTAAAAGACGAACAGTTTTTAGCGATGCTTGTCGATCAAAAATTGAATAAGGGCGTCGCCGTTCCTTTTTTTGGACATATTGCAAAAACGGCTGCAGCGCCCGCAGAACTCGCTTATCGTTATAATTGCCCCATCATTCCCACACGCGTTGAACGTCTTAAAGGCGCACGTTTCAGAGTAAGTGCCTATCCGCCCCTTATATTGCCAGACACAGGCGATAAAACGAAAAACATTGAACTCGTGATGACTGAAATTAATAAACTTCTTGAGGGATGGATCAGAGAACGTCCAGAACAATGGTTATGGATTCATCGACGCTGGCCAAAGGAAATTTATAAAACTAAAGAATCTTAATTGTTTTAGTCGGATAAGGCGTTCAAAAGAACGCCTATCGAAATTGGTTTGTTAATCCTTCATCATCACACCTGCGTTAATAAAGAATTCACGCAATGAAGTAATACGACCACCATCCAAAAGACCATTCACTGAATCATGAACGTGCAAAGAACTCGTTTGGCCATTCAAATGTAAAGAAATTCTTGATCCTGAACGACTTTCATCTACAATACCACCCAATCCCTCTATTAATCTTTTTACAAAGCCAAATCGAACATTGTTATTCAAATAACAAACAGGTGTGTACATTACGTAAAGAAAATCCTCTTCATAATTTTTAGGAACAAAAATTGTCGATAGGCGATTATACTGAATAGAATTTGTCTGAATGTTTTGCATGCGTAAAGCAAGTTCACTAATTGCTTGTTGAATTTGATCTAACAATATTATTTCATGTGTTTCAAGTTGCTTATAAAGATCATGCGCTTTATAAAAAATTGAGAAAAATTCACCATCTTTTACAGAAGAATTGAGCATGATTTCTTTAAGCCAATTTTTACATTTTTCAACTGGTGACTCATCAATGATATTGATTTCTTCCTCAATCTCTTTCGATTCTTCAACCAAAGAATCAATAATGTTATCATCCGTCTGACCATCAATAATATTGGTATCTATTTCTGCTTTTTCATTTGTCATGATAATGTTGTTATTTTCTTGATTCGCATTAATTGTTTTTTTTAACTTTTTCTTGCTACGTTTCTTTTTTTTCTTATTTTTTAAAGGCAGTGATTTTTCAATTAAATCTACAGAAATATTTTGCAACATGTCTAACAAAATAGGCATATTTTCTTCAATTTCACCTTCAGTAAGTTCAAATACATTTCCATCTTCCTCAAATTTAATTAAAAGAGGATTAATCACAAATGAATACGCTTTTCTTATATTATTATAATTATCTTTTATACAATTAGGAAAACTTATATCTCCATCTAAAAGTATATCTATTTTAGAAATTTTCCTTGTCGATTTATTTATTTTAATTTTTTGATCATTAGCAATAATTAAATCTTTTTTTAATCCATTAAATAAATTTATTAATCTATTTTTAAAAAAATCTGGCATTTTAAAAAGATCTAAATTCATTTTACCTAAAATTGACTTAATATTATTAAGGTTTTTCTTCTGATTTAATAATATGGTATTAACATTTAATGTAGCAGAATATATACAATTCTTTTTATTTGTGCATTCAATTTGTAAAAATTGTAAAATATATTTAAAATAATCATCTAAATAATCTTGCACAAAATTTAAATTTTCAATTACACTTTTCATGCCTTCTTTTAACTCAATAGCATCTACTTTAAGATTGTTTAGAAAATATTCAATTTTTTTTATAGGCATAATTTGCTGCGCATATAATTTAAACAGTAAACCAGAAAAAAGTTCTGGACGCCTTTTAATCAATTCATTATTTATTATCTGAGGAATATAATTCTTCAACGGACTTTTTATAAATTCAATAAAAGCAAAAATATCTTTAAGTTGACCAACTTCTTTTTCAGTAACATCAAATTTTCCAAAATATTTTATACATGCATTTTGAGCTTTTTCATTGTCTTTTAAAGTAAGAAAAAAAAGATGATTTTGTAATTTGCTGTGCATAGAGTTGATTTGATCAATTGATTGATTCAAATGCTGAATAAAATCATCTAACTTATCACCAAAAGAAGAATTTGAAAATAAAATCAGAAAGATAAAAACTATTTTTTTCATTTTAATGCCTAATATAAGTTGAAATTAATTTTTTTATTCTAACGTAACAAATATTGAAATACAATATAAAATTATTTTTTTATTAACTTGTTTAATTTTTTATATATAATTGAAAACAGTTCTATCTTGAAAACTACTTTACAACACATTACAACATCATTCCTATGCCTTGCGAACAAGCGAAACATTTTAAAATTCAAAACATTAATATCTTAACCCTTTTCAAAAGCACAGAAATCTGGCATTGTGCGTCGAAGATTAAGTGGCGATATGTTGATCCACTCGACAAATTTTGCTTGCACATTTTATTGCAAAATGAGAATTTATACAAAAAATTGCGATCAAACAAAAAAAACACTTGGAAGAATGTGCAATAAAGTTTACTCTATAAGTAAAGGCAAAATGAAATATCATTAAACATAGCCTAATATCATCATTTCTTAAAAACTGATTTTAACAATTGCGCCGTATATAAGGTGATCTGTCACTTTTTTTGAAAGAAAATTCCAACTCGGCAAAATGCCAGCTGTCATTACATAGGATGCACCAAGTTACAATGATTAGAAACGATAAAAGAAATCAAACACCACATCATTTTATGAATAATCCCCAACAAACGGCAGCAGGCCCTCAACAAATGAGTTCGCCTTCTTATCCTAATGGCCAACATAATACACAACACAGAGATCAACCTAATACGCCTTATCAAAATAATGGACATTACCAAAGCACTGGACAACAAACAAACCAGCATCAAAACAATGGACATTACCCAAAACAACAGATGTCAAACCCAAGAAGACCCATGTCAAGACAATCGGGACAAGGACCTACCGTAAATTCTGGGACCACTCGCTCACACCAATCCCTTCGGAACCAAAATATTGATAGCTCTGGACCTGATGTGCGCATTCGCGGCACTATTTATCAAATTTTTGAAAAATATGCAGCCCTTGCACGCGATGCAACATTAAGTGGTGATCGTGTGTTGGCAGAAAATCTATTGCAGCACGGTGAACATTATATGCGCCTCGTTAACGAAATAAATGCTGAAATAGCTTCAGAACCGCGACAAAACTTTCAATATCAAAATCAGATGCAACCACAAATACAGCCCCAAATACAACCAGCAATGCAATTTCAGCAACCATCAATACATCAACCGCCGATGCAACCAATCATGCAACAACCATCAATACACCAACCACCGATGCAGCCAATGATGCAACAACCATCAATTCAGCAACCTCCGATGCCGCCAATCACGCAACAACCATCAATGCAGCAACCGCCGATACAGCCAATCATGCAACAACCATCAACGCAACCATCACCACAACAACCTCAATTTCTTCAGCCGCAAACAAAATTAAGGGTGCAACGCCCTCAAATGGCACCACAGCCACAACCTATAATTACTGAAGAAGAAAAAGTGAAATTTCAATCACCTCCTTTTGAGCAACCCTTCTGATTCTCTGCTCAATACAAGACCTTTACGATTGCGACACTCTCAGCTAGAATAGCATTTAACGATATGCAAGTTTCTTACTTCGAAAATTCTGGGAGTGTTTTTCATGACGACCAAAAAAATTCTACTATCTTTTACAATTTCTTTTGCACTATGTTTGGGCCTTTCATCCTTTGGATATACAGAAACTCAAAATGAGATTGTCAAAATTGACCAAAACGCTACTCAGATAGGTGCAGCTTCTTCTCCTGAAAAAACAGAAGTTCAAAATGCAACGGCATTTCAATCTGCACAAGTTAGCGCTTCACTTGTTAATGAAGGTGTTTCACACATAAGAGAAATCGTAACAGATTCAAATAAGTCTTTCGCAAGTTTTATGGATATTAATCCGAATTTTGTTTCAGAATTTTATGCAGCACACCAATACCAACCTGTTTGGATTGAGCAGAATCAATGGAATACTAAGGCTAAAATTGCATTAGATGCATTGCATCATTCGCAAAATGAAGGCCTTTTTCCGCAAGATTATGTGATTCATCTTTTGCCACTTGAAATATCTTCACAAAATCCTCAAGAACAAAGTCAATTAGATGTTCGTTTAACATCAGCCTTTATGCAATATATTGTTGATGTAAGTTATGGACGTCGTGAATTACGCAAAACAAACGAAGATAGAACAAAAGCAGCACCGGAACCAGATGCACGTCTTATTTTAACCGAAGGGTTAAAAACAAATGATTTTTCGTCTTTTGTGGCAGGACTTCCGCCAAAGCATGCTGGTTATAAATTATTACGTGAAATATTGATTAAAAAGGAACATCATACAGTAGATCAATTGCCACCTATTCCTGCAATTTCAAATCTTACATTGAATAAAAATGATCCAGCAATCAAGCTTCTACATGATCATCTGTTGGCAAAAGGTGACCTTGAAGAACCAAGTTTGACACCTACAATTTTTGATCAAACGATGCGAGATGCATTAAAAAAATTTCAAAAACGTCATCAATTAGGCGCTAATGGTGTTTTAAATCCAGTTACACGTGCAGCTTTTAATCGTCCTCAAATGAATATTTTGAAAAAAATTGCAATTAATATGGAAAGATGGCGCTGGTTACCCCATAGCACAAGCAAAAAAAATATATTGGTAAATGTCCCTGGTTTTATGCTTTATGCTTATGACAATGATCAATTAGCCTTTGAGAAAAGAGTAATTGTCGGCAATGAACACCGTGAAACACCTATTTTTAGCGCGCCCATGACAAGCGTTAAATTTAACCCTACTTGGTCAGTGCCCCCTAGAATTGCAGCACGCGATATTTTACCTCAAATACAAGAAGATCCTCAAAATTTCTTTAGTTTCTATCGGATGCGCGTTTCTTCTGCCAAAGGTGGTGAAATTGATCCGCATTCAGTTAATTGGGCAAATGTATCGCCATCTAATTTTCCTTATAGACTGGTTCAAATGCCTGGATCGAATAATGCACTTGGGAAAATTCGTTTCTCAATAAGCAATCCTTACGATATATATCTACATGATACATCAAGCCGTGAAAATTTTGATAAAGATGTCAGAACCTTAAGCTCTGGCTGTATTCGTGTTAAAGATCCTGAAGTCCTTGCCAATTTCGTTCTTTCTGATAGTCAAAAATGGAATCTCACCCAAGTAAAAGCCGCAATGCAAGGCAGCAACACCAACGTTGTTAATTTGCCTAGCTCCATAGATGTTCATATTATGTATGCAACTGTCTTTGTAGATCATAATAAAGTATTGCATGTTTATGATGATGTGTATGAACATGATAATAATATTATGCGTTTACTAGACATGGATAAAAAGAAATTAACGGCAAATTAAGTAACTTAAAGGGGCGCGCAACGCCCCTTTTTTTATATTTACTGACTAACTGCAGCAATTTTTGCTGCATGCTCTTCTTTGAATTGTGCATATTGCTTTGCATAAAGTGCTTTTTCTTCACTACGTTTAGCTTCTTGTGCAATATAACGTCTTATAGTTTTACTTCTGTTGAGAATTGCTAAAGTGCTTATATTGTATTTTTGATTTAAATTTTCAGATACCTGCATAATTCCATCAAGAATTATTTGTTTTTGTTGTTCAGGATTTTCTTGTGCTGTCAAAATAATTTCACCAGCATTGTCCCTTGCATCTTTATAAACAGATTGAATTGCCTCAATATTTGCCGTATTCTGCGAAATCTGCTCAAGAATCTTAGGCGCAGTAATTTTGAATTCTTTTTTAAGATTTTCAGTTAATGATTCATTAAGATTACCACCTTTTGACACATTCCTAAAAATTCTTGCTATTTTTGAATTCATTGAAGCAAAACCATCTTCGATTACATCCATATTATCAGCAAAACCAAAGGGGTAATCAAAATAAAAATTATTGCCTGCAATAGAAAAATCATACTCAATTGAAGGATCACAACCAGCAATGAGAATATTATCATTAATTAAATTATTGTTTGCTGAATCTTTGTAAAAAGTTACAAGCTCTTCATAATTTGTTTTTGCTGAACATAAAGCGCTCGATAACGCAAGTGATAGACTTAAAAAAGAAATTTTCTTCATGATATTAGACACTTATATCTCCATAATTTAAATTAAGACATTCAATAAAGGGAAGTCTTACTGACTATACACTCTGTTTAATTATTTGTGAAGAAAAGAAAAACAGTATTTACGTTTTTTTTATCTTCTGATATGAATACTTATATAAAACAAATAGGTTAACATTAAATGTTATTAAAATACGTGGCACCTGCAAAAATTAATTTATCTTTGCACATCACAAACAAAAGACCAAATGGCTATCATGAATTATCAAGTCTTGTCGTTTTTACAGAATTTGGCGATTTGATTGAACTTAAACCTGCAATGCACCTAATATTTAACATACAAGGTCCTTTTGCCAAGGATTTGCCCTATCCAAAACAAAATTCAATAATTATAGCCGCTCAAAAAGCAGCAAAACTCTTTCAAAAAGAACTAAATGTTGAAATTACCTTAACAAAAAACCTGCCTATTTCATCGGGTATTGGCGGCGGCACATCAGATGCTGCAACTTTGCTTAAAATGTTGCTCAATTTTTGGCAAATTAAAATACTTCCTGAAAATTGGCCTGAATTTCTTTTAAATTTAGGGGCGGATATACCTGTTTGCTTTTTTCAAAAACCTTGTCTTATGTCAGGTATTGGTGAGCATCTTGAACCTTTTCATCTGTCTTTTAATATGCCTATCTTATTAATTAATCCTTTAAAATCAATTTCAACAATTGAAGCTTTTAAAACACGCAAAGACGTTTTTTCAGAGCCCTGTCAATTGCCCCAAACTGAAAACTTAGCATCCTTTATTACCTCGCTAAAGCCTATGCAGAACGATTTAACGCATGCCGCTCAAATTATATGCATTGAGGTCAAAAGCATCCTAGAGGCACTTCAATCTGATCCAAATTGCCATTTAGCACGCATGTCAGGCAGTGGCGCAACTTGTTTTGGACTATATTCATCGATTGAAGATGCAAAAAAAGCTGCTGAAAATTTTAAATTAATTTTTCCTAATTTTTGGATTCAACCAACATCAATTAATATTATCTAACATGTTATTTAACCTTGTAAAATTTGAAACCCCTTGTAGAATACTAATAAGAAACGCTATTTAGCCAAAATTAAAAAAACACGGGGAATCAAATGCGCCTAACTGCCTTATTATTAACAACTTTCTTATTTTTACTTACTCATCATATTGTTTTTGCAGAAGATTCTCCGATTCCTTCAACGGCTGAAACACAACCTTTGACACAACCGGAAAATAAAGAGCAACACGCAGCAACGGCACTTCCTCAACCCGCACCAACTGAATCCGAAAAAAAAGATAATATCAAAAAAGTAAAACTTCATCATGGTAAAGTTTCAACCATACATAATAGCGTTAGCTTCTCCGTTAAAGATGATGCTGGCAAAGAGCACGTCTTAAGACTCGCTGAAATCAATACACCTTACCTTGATAAACCCCATGGACCAGAATCTCTTAAGGCAATTAAAGAATTAATCGATAATAAAAATATTACTTATCAAATTTTAAGCAGCGATTCTACAAATAAAAAAGTTGTAAAAGCTTTTATAGACGACATTAATGTAAATGCCTGGATGATCAAAAATGGTCATGCCTGGATGTCCAAAAAATTCGGACATGATCCTGAACTTATTGATCTTCAAGACAAAGCAAAAGCAGGAAGAATCGGATTATGGGCAAATAGCAAAGCTGGCTTCGGATCAAAAGGCATGAAAAGACGTACTCATAAACATCAAAGTTAAGTAAAAAAAATGTTTGCAAATGCTAAAACTTCACCGAATGAAGCAAGTTATGACGAAATAAAATTTATTGATCATCTTCAATCAATCAAGGAATGCAAAGGATTTGGGGGTCTTCATATAAGATTATCCAAACTTATTAAAGACCCTATTAATTCTCAATCCTATCAAGTGGGATTACGTACTTTTGAAAAATTTACACAACATACGGATTCTAAATTATTTAAATTTCGAAGCGGCGATCTTTTTTATATTTTTCATTTAACTGAACTCGATGACGTTCAAAAAATTGCCCTTAAACTTAAAGATATATTTGGAAATTCTTCAGAAACGTCTTCTCTTGCATCTGTCGATATATATAAGATTTATAATTTATTAGTAGATTTCGATGATGTTTTTTTTCTTGCACAAAATATTTTGGAACGTATTGGTCTTGGCGCTTATTGCAATAAATTTAAGGAAGACATAGCACGTGAACCATTAACACCTGGTAAGCTTGAAAAGCTTGAAACTGCACTTGAAAACGTTAATCTAAGTACTTTTTTACGGCAACAACCAATTTGCGTTATCATGAACAATAAAATTGTAAAAACAATTTTACGGGAATTTTATGTTTCATTACCAGATTTTCAAAAACAAGTTATCCCTAAAACAAATCTCACGTCAGATTTTTGGCTTTTTAGGTATCTCACAAGATTATTAAACAAACGTATTCTTTCAAGCTTAGAACAAAGCGGTCAAAAAATTTTTGATTCAGCTTTTTGTTTAAATCTTAGTGTTGAAACAATATTATCGTCTCAATTTATGCGCTTTGACCGTAATATTAAAGCTTCTACACGTGGTACAATAGTTATCGAAGTTGATCTTGCTGATGTATATGCTGACATTGGATCTTTTTTATCTGCTAGACAATATCTTAAAGATCATCAGTATAAACTTTGTTTGAGTGGGCTAACATTAAAATCATTACCCTTTATAAATCGAGAAATGCTAGATGTTGATCTTTTAAAATTAATATGGAATACAAATTTTAACGAAAACGAAAATGCAACTATAGTTAAAAAATATGTGAATTCGATAGGATCAGAACGCTTTATTTTGTATCATTGTGATTCTTACATATCCGTTGAAACAGGACAAAAATTAGGATTCACTCTTTATCAAGGCCGTTACGTTCAACTTATTGGTGATAAAAAATAAAGAGTTTTATCGTTACGAATCCCCCACTCTTTTTTATGGGTAGGGATTCGCCGAGGGAAACCCTAGGTTCCTATAAGGTTAATTACGAGTTCACGTTAATAGGGCAGATCAATCATTATAATGCCCTTTACAGGACAAAATGGTAACATCATTATTACTTTCTATCTGATATACAAGTCTATCACTTTTTGTAATTTTTCTAGAAAATAATTCACAATCTTTTAATTTTTCAACCCTTCCAAGATTTCCTCCTATTTTAATATCGGCAATAAGTTCAGACACTTTATGACGTTCATATTCATTTAGCTGTACCCATTGGTTTTGTGCCCTTATATCAAATTTAATTTTCATGTTGTTAAATGAATATATATTTTTTTTTGATGGTGAGACCAAAAATCGTTTTTCGTGTTGTAAGATCTGATCCGTTATAAATTTTCTAAAGAGGTTCTTTTGATCTTTGTTATTTTTTTCTCTTTGCTTTTTTTTAAGTGCTTTCAGTTCTTTTCGTTGTAACAAACTTAATTCTTCATATGGTTCGTCTAGAGAAGTATCAGTTGTTGTTTTTAGTGAAGATTTCTTATTATTTAATTGTTGATTTTCAATATTAGTCTTATTTTTCTCATTATTATCAGTATCGTCGACGGTCTTATTTTCTTTAAAAACAATTTCATCACTTTGATTTGTATCGTCTAAAATAGGATGTGGTAATGTATTTTTCAATATTTCATAACAAGAAGTAGCATTTTCTACGCCGCCCATGGAAGCTTTCATTAAATAGTCCATAGCTTCTTTTATAACTTCCACAGCATCTTCTCTAACTTCTATCTGTTTTTCTTTTAATGGTATAAGTTTTACTAAAGCAATCAAATAATACGCATCAGGTGTATCTGATTTTAAAAGCAAATCAATCATAATTTTATTTTTATCAGCCTCAGATACAATCGGATTATTATTAAAATCAGTTAAAATCTTACCTATAAAAATTAAATTTGCTAACGAATAAAGGCTAAGCTCATTCTTATATTTTCTGTATAAGTTTGCAGCAACTTCGTAATGTTTACCTTCTGGTATTTCATGGCCCTCTAAATCCATTTTAATTATCTTATTTTCAATAAGCTGTCCAAGAATATAGACAGACTCTGGCTCGCTGTTTGATTGTCTGAAATAACGTGCTGCAACTTCATATTTTTGTTCCTCAGGAACTTCAATACCTTCCATATCTTTTGTAATCAAGCCTGTAAAAATAAGATGTCCAAATCTAAATACAGAAAATGGCACATTTTTTGACTGTTTATATAAATTTGCCGCAATTTCATATTCCTGACCTTGTGGTATATCCATACCATTCAAATCTTTTTTAATCAGACCTTGATGAATCAGCCAGCCAAGATAACTTAAAGAAAGTGGTTCATATTTTGATTGTCTATACAAATCTGCTGCAACCTCGTAATGTTCACCTTCTGGAATTAATTTATTCTGCAGATCTGTATTTATTTTTCTTTCGCGAATTAATGTCGCAAGTTTACATAATGGCGCGGAATCAGCTAAAGGGTGACCAATAATTGATTTTCGATATAACTTTGCCGCAACTTCAAATCGTTGATCGATAGGAATAAATTGATTATTCTCATCTTTATCAACATTTTTTTCTCCTATTAATGTCCCTAGATTAAACATGGCATTAGGATCTTTTGATTTTCTAAAATAATCTGCAGCAAGATTAAATTTTTCGTTTTTAGTAATGTTTTTTTTATTAATCATATTAATATGATTGTCACATATTAACATTCCGATTCTATCCAAAGCATAAGGTGTTTTTATTTCTAAGCATAATTTTAATATTAATTCATATTTGTTTGTTATATTTTTACCATACACATCGGTACGAATTACATTTTGATCTATCAATTGTATAATATGTTGTTTTAATGTTACTGAATTAGTTTTCCACAATAGTTTGGATCCAATCTTATTTCTATCTTGTTCTCTAAATCTTCTTCCATTCTGATCAATGTTTCTTTGATTATTCATAATTGCTTTTGCTAAATTACAAACTGATTCTTCCTCAGTTAAAGGTGGATTCCGATAGAAATAATTGCTTTCATTAATAAATTTATTTTTTCTAAATATAAGCGCAAACTCTTGAAAATAAGACTCACATTTAATTTTTAATCCCTGATCTCCTTCAGTGTAGACCCATTCAAGAAAATTATAAACAAATATGGATAATTTTTTATCAGCAAAAAAATTATTATTTTTATAATTCAAACAAATGTGATAACAAATAAATGAAAGTCTGGAATAAAAATTCTTTTTTTCATGTGAAAAAAGTGTTGATGGAAAACAAATCATTTTAGTTTTAATTTCATTAAAATGATTTAAACGATTTTTAGAAAATTTATGTTTTTTAATAAGTGTTTCTAATTTTGAAATAATTGGCAAAGGCAATGTTATTTCTTGATTTATGTAAACCTCTTTTATTATTTGCATCCAAAAAGAAATGATATACCATGAAAAAGCATCATTATAAAATTTTTCTTTTTCTTCATCTGGTGCATTATCACCCTGCTCTACTTTTAAATCGGCAAGCCACTGCATTGATTTTGGACATCCGTTTTGCGCACCATCTTTTAAAAGACAAGTCGCTTCATCAAGTAAATCTTTTTCATTGCTTGTTTTGTATTTCATATACAATGATACAGCATTTTTTAGATGCTTTAAGTTTTCAGTGTCAATATTGTTTTTTTTCTTAGCATTAAATCCGAACCATTCTTTAAATTTTTCAAAACCACAAAATCGAGTATCAGCAAACGGATTTTCACTATCATTGATAATGATGTCTGTATCATCAACATCGTAAATAGTTGCAAAACAATCAACAGATTTAAAAAAAAGACACGAGAAAACGATAAAGAAATAAACTTTTTTTAACATAACAAACTTTCTATTTAACATATTATTTTTTAAGTTCATCATTAATACATCGTTATTTTACTAAAGTAAATAATTTTTTAATGTTGGTATCTTTGATAAAAAATACATTCTTTAGAAACAAGATGTAAATTATCAATTTTGACGCTATAAATTTAACAACAGTCAATTAAATGAAATTATAAACCAAAAAATCATATTATTTTATAATTTTATTTTAATAATGGTAAAAACATGTTGACATAATAAAACTTTTGTTTAATTCTAGCTCCTATTCTGTTTAAAATAGGATAAGGCGTGTTCGGTGTTTCTAGATGATACGTTCGTTTGAATCGCTTTGCTCACCCTCAACTTAATAAATAAAATAAGTTGAGCATGACAAAAACTTGAAGGTTTTTGAAACAATTATCGCCGTATAAAATATTAATTTTTGAACCATATGGATTTTTGATGTTTGCTTTTGTGTTAAGACGTATTGGACAGTCACTTTTTGTGATGCTGGTTGTCGCTATTATTGCATTCTCAATGTTTCGTTTCGTAGGTGACCCTGTTCATAACATGGTTGGACAACAAACAAGCATGGAAGATCGTGAAAAATTACGAGAAGCTTTAGGTCTTAATGATCCTTTTTATGTTCAGTTTTATAAATTTATAAAAGATGCTGTAAAAGGTGATTTTGGCACATCCTATCGACACGGACGTCCAGTTTCTGAAATTATTGCCGAAAGATTACCCGCAACGCTGGAACTCAGCTTAGTTGCTGTTCTTTTTGCACTTTGCGTTGGTATTCCTATGGGCGTTTATACCGGTATTAAAAAAGATAGTATTTTAAGTAAGTTTTTCCTGACCACGTCTTTAATTGGCGTATCAATGCCCGTTTTTTTAATCGGTATCCTTATGATTTGGATCTTTGCTGTTGAGCTGCATTGGTTGCCTCCTTTTGGTCGAGGTGATGTTGTCGAATTGGGTAAATATTGGTCAACAGGATTTTTAACGATTTCTGGTTTAAAAGCGCTTATTTTACCAAGCATTACCTTGGGCCTTTTCCAAATGACCCTGATTATGCGATTAGTACGCTCTGAAATGCTTGAAGTACTTCGCACTGATTATATTAAATTTGCGCGTGCGCGCGGTCTTAAAAATAGCGCTATCTATTTTGGACATGCCCTTAAAAATACGCTTTTGCCTGTCATTACTATTACAGGCCTTCAAATTGGGACAATTATTGCTTTTGCGATTATTACCGAGACTGTCTTTAATTGGCCAGGTATGGGTCAATTATTCATTCAAGCGATTAATAATGTCGATATCCCCATTATGGCCGCATATTTAATGCTTGTAGCGCTTATTTTTGTTATTATTAATCTTATCGTGGATGCATTATATTTTTGGGTCGACCCAAGATTAAAAACTGGCAATGTCGTAGCGCGTTCAACATAGTAAAGTGATAATCATGAAACGTTTTTTTGAAAGTGATCTTTTTTATAGTTTTAGAAAATCGCCTGTAACAATCTTGGCATTTTTAGTTACTATTTTGATTGTGGTTACGGCCACGTTTGCTAATATTTTTGCACCTCATAATCCATTCGATCTGGCAAGTCTTGATCTTATGAATGGATCGATGCCACCCGCTTGGTATCCAGATGGTAGTAAAGAATTTTTGCTGGGAACCGATAATCAAGGTCGCGATGTATTATCGGCTATTTTATATGGTACACGCATTTCACTTCTTGTAGGTGCTGCCTCTGTTCTCTTTTCAATGGTCATCGGTATCTTTTTGGGCCTTTTAAGCGGTTATTTAGGTGGCACCGTCGATAATATTATCATGCGTTGCGCTGAGGTTCAGCTCACTTTTCCAGCCATTCTTGTAGCGCTTCTTGTTGATGGTATATTTCGCGGTATTTTACCCCGTGACGCCCATGATAATTTAGCGATTTATGTCATGGTTTTTTCAATTGGCCTTTCAAGCTGGGTGCAATTTGCACGAACAGTACGTAGCTCGACACTTGTTGAAAAATCAAAAGAATATGTACAAGCAGCCAGAGTCATTGGTAGAACACCAATCTTTATTATGATTCGTCATATTTTACCCAATGTCATGAGCCCTGTTCTTGTTATTGCGACCATTAATTTAGGCCTTGCCATTATTACAGAAGCAACCCTTTCATTTTTAGGTGTGGGCTTACCGCCCACCGAACCATCTCTCGGAACCCTAATCCGTGTTGGCAATGAATTTTTATTGTCTGGCGAATGGTGGGTTTCTATCCTCCCCGGTGTAGCACTTGCTGCCCTAGTTTTATCGGTTAATCTCCTCGGAGATTGGCTCCGTGATGCCTTGAACCCAAAGTTGCGTTAAATGACAGAAGCTCTTTTAAAAGTTGAAAATCTATCCATTGCCTTTAAATCACGTCATGGTGAATTAACCGCTGTTGATAATATTTCTTTCGAAATGGCCCCTGGTGAAATTTTGGGGGTTGTTGGTGAATCTGGTGCTGGTAAATCCTTAACGGGATCAGCCTTAACGGGCTTGCTTGAAAAACCAGGTTTTATTAAATCAGGTCAAATCCTTTTTGAAAATCGACGTATTGATAATCTTCCTTATGAGGAAATGCGTCGTTTACGTGGTCTTAAGATTGGCGCGATTTTCCAAGATCCCTTAACCAGTTTAAATCCGCTTTATACCGTTGGATTTCATTTGGTTGAAACAATCATGACGCATTTACCCATGAATCAAGCGCAGGCCAAAGATCATGCGATACGCCTTTTAACTGAAGTTGGTATTCCAGCACCAGAAAAAAGATTTGAACAATATCCACATCAATTTTCAGGCGGTATGCGTCAACGTGTCGTGATTGCACTTGCTATTTGCGCCAATCCAAAACTTATTATTGCAGATGAGCCCACAACTGCTTTAGACGTTTCTGTTCAAGCACAAATTTTACGTCTTCTTAAAACCATGTCGAAAGAGCATGGTGCAGCTATTATGCTTATTACGCATGATATGGGTGTCATTGCCGAAACCGCTGATCGTGTTTCTGTTATGTATGCTGGGCGTATTGCTGAAATTGGACCTGTTGCATCTGTCATTAAAAACCCACAACATCCTTATACGCAGGGATTAATGGCTGCCATCCCTATTATTGGACACCAAGCTGAAAGATTAGCGCAAATTGATGGTGCTATGCCTAGATTAAACGCTATTCCTACAGGCTGTAGTTTTAATCCGCGCTGCCCCAAAGTTTTTGAACGTTGTTATCATGATCGACCCGACTTAATGACAGCGCAAGACTCGCTTGCTGCCTGTTGGCTCCATGACAAAACAAGGTAATTTCTGATGACAAACAAAATAATGCCCACAACTGAAGTTGATGTTCAGAATCTCGTTAAATATTTTGATGTTTCAGCGCCTTGGCTTTCACGTGTTTTTTCAGGACAGCCCAAGCAAATTCTGAAAGCTGTTGATGGTATCAGTTTTAAAATTCAAAAAGGTGAAACTTTTTCTCTTGTTGGCGAATCCGGTTGCGGTAAATCAACAATTGCGCGTCTTCTTGTAGGGCTTTACGAACCAACAGATGGCAAAATTAAAATTAAAGGTCATGATATTTCGAATTTGGACTCACCAAAAGCCTTAAGAACATTACGCAAAAATGTGCAAATGATTTTTCAAGACCCGTTTGCGAGTTTAAATCCAAGATGGCACGTTAAAGATATTATTGCTGAACCCATTCGTGCGCATAAAACGCTTAGTGATAATCATACGATTGATAAACGCGTTAATGAACTGCTTGATTTAGTGTCGCTCACAAAAGTTGATGGTGATAAGTTTCCTCATGAATTTTCAGGTGGTCAACGACAACGTATTTCAATTGCACGTGCTTTAGCTAGCAAACCTGAATTTATTGTATGTGACGAACCAACATCAGCTTTAGACGTTTCAGTTCAAGCCCAAATTCTTAATTTGATGGTCGATCTTCAAAAAGAACTTGGTCTTACATATCTTTTTATCTCTCATAATTTGGCCGTTGTCTATCACATATCCGACCATGTAGGGGTCATGTATTTAGGGCGATTGGCTGAGGTTAGAGATTCAAAATCTTTGTTTAGCAATCCCTTGCATCCATATACACGTCTTCTTCTTGATACTATCCCAGATTTGGATATGAGTGGTCGTGATCGTATGCCTGTTGCAGGCGAAGTGCCTAATCCTATAGATCCACCGAGTGCTTGTAGATTCCATCCACGTTGTCCTTTTGCCAACGAAAGATGCAAGACTGAAATGCCATTACCAACACCAGTTCCTGGTGGTTATGTTGAATGTCATGGGGTGCAAGAAAACAGATTGCCGGCTTACGTTCCAATTGTGCGATAGTACTTAAATACGCGTTCATTAGAAATAGAATAGATGTTATTAATATCTTGCAAAATAGATTCCAGGCGTTTATTTTAAGTTTAATAACGTGAGCTCGGTAATACCTTATATTATGAAACGTGGAGTTTCCGTCGTTGCGAATGGCCCAAATTTAAAAGGGGCCATGAAGCAATCCAGAAAAAACTATTTGAAAAGCTTCAAATGTTGATTGTAGGACTGGATTGCCACACCCCCTAAAAAAGAGGGGGGTTCGCAACGACGAACTTTTCTATTTTTAATAAGTTTAATGCCGAGTTCGTATTAATAAATAATCTGTTTAGCCTCTAAAAAAGATAGAAAAATGTTCGGTAAATTGAAAATGCCTCCCCGCGCACAGATTGCACTCTTACATGATATTATTATGTCAGGTATTTCTTTTATCGTTTCTCTTTACATTTGTCTTGGCGAAAATTTTTTAAGTATAGCCTCACTTAAATTAATAGAAGACACTGCATTATTTATGATGATTTGTACTTTTTCTTTTCTAAGTGTTGGGCTTTATCGTGGTTTTTGGCGTTATGCCTCTATTAACGAAGTAACGGCAATCTTTTGGGCTTCTATTTTTGCAATTCCTGCTTTTGTTTGCGTATTGTTTTTTATTAATGGCCTTGGCTATTATCCTAGACTTTCCTTTTTAGCCAATGGATTTGTTCTTATTGCATTTTTAAGTGGACCAAGGCTTCTTTATCGATTGCTTAAAGATTCCGGACGTTTTAAAAATGAAAACAAATCCAACAAAATTCCTGTATTATTGATTGGTGTGGGTGATAATGCTGAACTTTTTATTCGTGAAATGGCACGTTCCAAAAATGCGCCTTATCGTGTTGTAGGTCTTCTTGATAGTGACACCAAACATGTTGGTCTTCAAATACGTAATGTTAAAGTTTATGGCTCAATAGAATCTTTTGACAAAGTAATTGAACGTCTAGCCATGCATAATAATAAACCTCAACATGTTATTATTGCCGATGAAAAGCTCAGAGGATCAAAATTAAGATTACTTGTTCAAAAAGCAGAAACTTTTGGATTTCCGATTTCACGACTTCCCAAAATCACAGATCTTTTAGCGGGTGAAGAAGCGGCACGTCAAATTCGTCCCGTAGCTATTGAAGACCTTTTAGGGCGTCCACAAAATATTCTTGATACACAAAGATTAAATCATCTTATTAATGGCAAACGTATTTTAATCACCGGCGCAGGTGGCAGTATTGGCAGTGAACTTGTTCGACAAATTTGTTCATATAATCCTTCACATATTATTTTGTTAGATCAATCAGAATATCTTCTTTATTCAATAGATTTAGAACTAAAAGAAAAATATCAACAATTATCTAAAATTTCTGTTTTAGCAGACGTAAGAAATCTCAATAGACTTGAAACCATTTTTTCGAGTGAAAAACCAGACATAGTCTTTCATGCGGCAGCCCTTAAACATGTACCTATTGTTGAAGAACAACCCATGGAAGGTATTTTAACCAATGTTATGGGTACCAAAAACGTTGCCGATTTATGTCGTAAATATCAAGCTCAAGCGATGGTTATGATTTCAACGGATAAGGTTGTTAACCCAACCAATATTATGGGTACAACCAAAAGATTGGCTGAATCCTATTGCCAATCATTAGACCATGAAGTCCAGAAATCGAAATGTAAAACACGTTATATAACTGTGCGCTTTGGCAATGTGTTAGGGTCAAACGGATCTGTTGTACCGCTTTTTCAAAAACAAATGGAAGCAGGCGGTCCCATAACAATTACCCATCCTGATATTATTCGTTTTTTCATGACGATTCGAGAAGCTGTAGAACTTGTTCTTCAAGGTGCTTCTATTGGATTAGATTCAAAAACGGATATTGGTAAAATTTTTGTTCTTGATATGGGCGAACCTGTTAAAATTGTTGATTTAGCACACCAAATGATAACATTAGCTGGTCTTCAGCCAAACAAAGACATTAAAATTGTTTATACAGGATTAAGACCTGGTGAAAAACTTTTCGAAGAACTTTTTTATGGTGATGAAGCACTTGATAAAACCATTATTGAAGGTATTATGCTTGCCTCTCCCCGGACACCTGATTATGCCATTCTAAATAAAGCTATTAATGAATTAAATGAAAAATGTTTGCACCATGATATAGAAAAATCTTTGACAGCTCTTAAGCATCTTGTACCTGAATATCAGGGACGCATCGATGAAGAAATTAATAGACATAAAAAATTAAATTAATCACCGATCTGTTTATTAAAATCCATTTTTCACGAATAAAAATGGGGAATAAAAGGAATTTAACTTTTATTTTTCAGTTATTAAATGTCAATATAAACATACAAGTAAATTCATCTCCAGCAAATGAGACAAGTACAATGATAACTAATATCAGTATGAATTCTGGCGCCACATTACAAATTCCGGATGGATTTCAAATCCAGAAATTAGATCAAGAAAATAAAAGAATAAAACTTGAATCTCCTGAAAAAGATATGAACATTTTTTTGATTGAATCAAAAGGAAGTAATCTAAAACATGCCATTGAAGACGCCTGGAAATCTGTGATACCTAAATTTGATCACAAAATTGCGCAGACAATGGAGCCACCCTCACCTTCTGGCTATGATGCTTTTCTTATACAAAATTATGAGGCTGATAAAGAAACATTTATTCAGGCGCTTGCCCAAAGAAAGAATGACACGATTTGGGCGTTTCTGATATCAGGACCTGCAGCTACAGTTCATAAAAGAAATTCACAGATCTTAAGTTTTTTAAGCAGCTTGAAAATTCCTGATATGATTATAGAGGATCTTACGGCAAAACCTCTTAAATCAATTAAAGAAAATATCGGTCAATTTAATCAATCAATTGTTCAAGCCATGAGAAAACTAGATGTGCCTGGCATATCAATTGCAATTGTTGAAAATGGTGAGATTGTTTTCGAAAAAGGGTATGGTGTTAAAAAATGGGGTGAGCAAGATCATATAAATGAACACACCTTAATGAAGATTGGTTCTATTTCAAAATCCATGACGACTTTGTTAATGGCAAAATTAATAGAAGAAGGAAAATTTAAATGGTGCACAAAAGTTCAAGAAATATATCCAGATTTTCAAGTAGATGATGATGTTTTATCAAAAACATTTGTAATGGAGCAATTAGCAAGCGGCAGTACTGGAATGCCTAGAAAAGATTTACCTATGATTTTAAATTATAAGTCAAAGGATGTATTTCAACAGCTTGCAACAACAAAGCCGACTACTGAATCCAAGGAAACATTTCAATACAACAATCAAATGATTACAGCTGTAGGCTATGTGTCGGCTCATGCAGTTTATCCAAAAAAATCAATGGATCAAGCTTTCTGTGATTTAATGGTTGAAAAAGTTTTTGAGCCTATGGGGATGATACAAACAACTTTTACGCCGATTGAAAATTTTGCTTTACCCCATTCCAAAACCATAGATGGAAAAGTTCAATTCTTATCTTTGCAAGACGATGAATTTTCAGATTTTCAAAAACCTGCAGGAGGGATATGGTCGAGCGCCCATGATATGGCTCTTTATTTGATAACAGAATTACAAAATGGTATTAATCCTTTTGGAAAACGTATATTTGATAAACAAAATTTAATGTATCGAAGAATACCTCAAATAAAATTAGGTCATGATAGTTATTATGGATTAGGGTGGGGACTTACAAAGCCAAAAGGGATTAACTGTATTCGTCATGGTGGTGGTACATTCGGATTTAAATCAATGCTAAGATTTTATCCAGATAAAAAATGTGGTTTTATTATATTAACCAATGGGGTTGCTGGCGATTTTTTACATGATTATATCAGTAGTAAAATTCTTGAATTGTGGTTTGATACGAATGAAAAATCATCTGAATTACTTGAACATTATTCACAGCTATCTGATAATCAAGACATTGAATTTAAAGAAAAATTATCTGAACCTAAAGCAGAATGGATGAGACCTTTTTTAGGAAAGTATCAAAACGATGAGTTAGGCGTATTTAAGATTAAGCAAGATCAAGGAAATTATATTTTTGATATGGGTGTTTATAAAACAAAATTAATGATGCATGAAGAAAAAAATGGTGAAAATACATTAGGTTTTATCATGTCTCCTTTTACTGGTTTTACTTTGATCCCTATGGAGGGAGGTTCTTTTAAAATGATTGAAGGGCAGCATGATTATGTGTTTAAGAAATTACATTAAAGAAACTAAAGGTTTTTTGACCCAGTGGTCAATCCGCTGGGCGTAGGAGGGGAGCGATAACCCTCCCCTTAAGTATTTTCAAATTATTCGAACATATTCATCAAAACCCACTTTCGCGAATAAATACGGATGCTACATTTTTCCAAACACGGCCCATAATACTATGTGGATCACTTTCAATTTTAATGGTACCTCGTTGTGTTTGCGCAAGCGCAGGCTGTGAATCAGTAGCTTCAAAAACGGCTTTATAAATAGTTTTAGTAGGCACCATTTTGTTCTTGTCATCTTTTTCAATCGCTATATCTCCTTTATTAAGAGATGAAAGCTCTGCACGATTAAGATGATTTGTATTTGTTTTATCGAATTCTACTAATTTAAGAGGGATTGAAGGCGTCCAAATATTTTCTGGGTAAAAATTTGCTTTATTACTTTTTTTTACCTGTTCAATATTTTCTTCATGAACATAAGCTTCGTAAAGAGGTTTTTCTTGCTTGATGATAATCCCTATAGCCCATTTAGGATTAATCCATAGATTTTCTTTTAAGTGGTCGTCAAATTCAGCAAGATACCCATCAAAAGGTGCTTTTATAAAAGTTTGTTGAAGTTGTTTTTCATAACCATTTGATTCTGTTATTGCTTTTTCAAATTCTTGTTCAAGCACTTTAGTGTTTTGAGCGCGCGCTTCATCCAACAACTGATGTTCTAATTGATATTTGAGTATTTTTATTTTTTCATTCGTTTTATTTTTTAAAAATGTTAGATCTAACGAAGAAAGCTCAAGAAGAAGCTGGTCTTTTTTGACATATTCACCTTTTTGAACATGTATTTTTTTTATTTGTGATGAAATCTCGGGATAAAGTGTTGTTGCTTTTGGATTATAGACAAAAGTAGGCGCATCAATTGTTGTTTGAAAAGGATAAAAAAGAAAAGTGATTATTCCTATAAAAAGACATAGAGTAAAAAAACCACTTAAAGACCATCTACTTTTATGACGCATTTTGTACCATACTCCGAGTTCTATTAAAATAGGCAGTAAAATAAACCAAATGACTTCAACGAGCATTAAAAGAATGCCTAATACTTTAAAGAAAAAATAATAGACAAGAAAGGCGATCCCTATAAAAAGGAAAAAACGATAAATCCATGTGCAATATGCATAAATTAAAAGAATTTTATGCATACGTGGCGAGAAATATTCAGGTGGTGGATAATCATAATGAAAAATAAATTCGCGCATTTGCCACTTCGCCAAACCAAATGATCGCCCTTGTAGATTTTCGATACCTAAAAAATCTGATAAAAGATAATAGCCATCAAATCTTAAAAAAGGGCTAAGATTGATAATAAGCGTTAATACCCATGTTACTGTTGCAAGGGCAAAGAAAGCGCTTTGAATGGGGCCCGGTGGTGTAAATTGCCACAAAAGCGACGCGTAAATAGCAAGCAACAATTCTGCAGCCATGCCAGCTGAACCAACAGCAAGGCGTGCCTTTCTACTTGAGACTTTCCAAATTTGGGTTGTATCGGTATAAAGCACAGGAAACATGACAAGAAAAGCAACGCCCATTGTGGGTACTTTAACCCCATAATAAGTTGCCGTATAAGCATGCCCACATTCATGAATAATTTTTGCAAAGATGATGGCGAATCCGTAAATAATAAAACCTTCAAAAGTGAATGAATAGATGAAGGTATTAATAAATTGATCCATTTGTCTAAAAATAAGATAAAGACTAACAAAAAGCATAGAAAGACTAAAATAAAGGAATTGTTTTGTAAAAATCCATTGCACATAAGGCAATGTTTTTTTTAAAAAATTATACGGATGAACGAGCGGTATCCTAAAAAATAAATAATTTTTAATCAATGACCAAAAAACACCTGATTTCTTTTTTTCTAGGGATTCAAGAAATTTTTCTTTAAGCGCTGGATCAGATCTTTCCGTTAAATTATTCTGAGATAGAAATTGAACAAAATAAAAAAGCTGTTCAGGTTCAAGATGCAATGTTGTTTTGCTTTCAATTTCATCACATAATTCTTGAGGTTTTTTGTCGCCCCAAAGACCTAAAAATTGAAACTCAACCCAGCCCAAACGAAAAAAAAGATGCTTTAATGGATCATGCAATGTCCAACTGGGCATTGAATCGATATCTTTTGGACCATCATAAATTTCGAGATCAGCGCGGATTTTGGGCAAATTCTGTCCCAAAAATTGTTCCATAGGGCTTTGCTGCATCGAAAACATTTTTACCCTTCCTTTTTCAAGCTGTGAGGGCGTCAAAGATTACTACTTACAAGATCCTTGAACTAACTGCCCAGATTATGTGGCAAAGTCTAGGAAAGGAGAGAACCGAAACGGCGTGTACTTAAGTACATGAGTATCGGAAGCGCATACATGACAACGAATTTGGCCATAATCTGGGCAGCTTTATATGCCGAAAAAACGTCTAAAAGATGATATAGGCCTTCTAAAAACATAATAAAACAAAGTGGTATCATCACCAAATATTTTAGCCGTTCCTTTAAGACCTATGCGTGGAATGTCATTTGGGTTTTTGAAATCTGCTTTAACCTGATACGACATAATATTATTAGGTGTTTGTTTTGCTTCATAACTTGCCCAAGTAAGACTTGCCTCTAATGGATTAATGGGGTCAATGTTTAGGAATAGTTTAACATCTGATCCGTTTTTAAGTGAAATAGCTTCATCAATAGGCAACATTATGTTTAATTCAATTTTTTGGGGGTCGGCAATTAAAAGTATTTTTTCACCCATTTGAACAGGTTTCCCGATCCATTCAAAAGGATTCGAAAATATAGCAATGCCGTCTTTGTCAGCTTTAACCTCAACACGTTGTAAAAGCTCTTGATTATAATTAACTTCAGCTGCTTTTTCATCCATTTGTGCTTTTAATAAATTGACTTGTGCTTTGCTTTTTTCGTCCAAAAATGCTTGTTGCCGTGTTTTAGTATAATCAGCAAGTGCTATATCATAGCTTTTTTTAGCAACTTCTAATTTGTTACGTAAATTTGTATCATCTAATCTTAAAACAATTTGACCTTTTGTTACAATTGTATTGGGCTCAATTAAAAATTCTTTAATAATACCATCAAGGGGGGACGTCACAATAAAAGGATCTTTGGGTGTAATTTCAGCAGGCGCTAAAGCAGATTGAGGTACAGGAATAAAAAAAATACTCACAAAAAGAATTAGAAAAATAATCCAGAATGTTTTTTTAAGTAAAAATCTAAAAATGCTTCTTGTTTTTTTTTCATGTCCACGTAAACTAAGCCATGAAAAGGCATATGCATCGCCTAACCGTTCCAAAAGACTTATCTCATTTTGTTCCCATTTATTATCTAGACGTGTTAATAAAAGACCGCCTTGAATTTTTTGATGTCTATCGACACAAGGAATCCAGGTGAAAGTGCCCAAAAACCATTCTTTGCCTTCTTCTAAAATTGAGGCAGATAAATTTTCATGAGTAATAATGATTGGTTTGTGAGTATCTTTTTGAGCGCTTATTTCAGCAATAACTTTTTTGATCCATCGAATATAAGGGGAGTGCTTTTCAAAATCAGGAACACCTGAAATTGCAACAAGTTCATATTTTTTTGTATAAAAATCATGATTAATAACAAAAGCTTGGTAATAAGGTATAAGTCTTTTCGTTTCATTAGCGATTAAAAAATAAAGCTCTTGAAGTGATTTAACATGCCGACTTTCTTGTTCAAGCTGAATAAATAAAGCAAGCGCAAAATGTTGCCGATCAATATGATGTGTTTGTTGTGCGGCGTCACTCATCTTTTATTCTTTCACGATTTGCTCACGTCCTAATTAGCACGAACTCGAAATTATTGTATTATCCATTAGGCTAATAGATTTGTCATTGCACGTTTCCTACTACCTAGATGGGGCAGACTAAAAAGAATGACAACCACCATACGTCATTGCGCGTTTCCCACCACCTAAAAAAGGCGGACTTAAGAAGAATAACCAAATTGCCCGCCATTATTGTTTCCCTGAACAGGTAAGAAGCAAAGCTTCGAGCACGAATTCAGGGTCCAATGAATAATCATGATCGAAGAACATGACATGCTTTAATATAATAGAGTCATGCTCTTACGTGCATGTGTTTCTTTTTGGATCCTGAATCTACCGTCGATCAATCTACTGGACAAAATATAGTTTCAGCTAAATCTACAAACAACCCACAGTTTCCCTGAACCAATGAGAGTCCAAAGGACTCGAATTCAGATTCAGGGTCCAGATAATACTCATGATCAAAGATCATGACATGTTAAAAAATTAGGAATCATGCTCTTTCGAGCATGTATTTCCTTCTGGATCCTGAATCTGCCTTCGAAGCCTTGCTTCAAGGCGTTCAGGAAAGCAAAAGAGTTGTGTAGGCAAATTTTTAACATAATATAAAAATTGTCCCGTACATTAGTTGACTATACGATTGTCAACACACTTCATTAGTTAATTTTTGCAGCGCCACTCATCCCCACAATAACATTTGGATCATATTTATCAAAATCAGCTATTATTTCAATTGATTGGCTGGCAGGATCAACTTTTGCGCCAATATGTGAAATAGACGCCACATATGATTGCTTTGTTTCATCAAGTGTAATTGAAATTTTATCTTTTAATTTCAATTGGGCATACATTGAGGAAGGCACTAAAGCCTGAATGCGTAAAGCCTCATCACCAACAATTGAAACGAGTTTTGTACCAACGGGCACAACTTCATGTGCATTTGTTAATCTTTTCGTAACACGACAATCATAAGGTGCATGAATGACAGATTCGTCCAAATAATAGCGTTTTAACTGTAAATCAGCTTTTGCTTTTTCAAGACCTGCTTCGGCTTTTGTAATCTCAATCATGCTCACTGCATTGCTTTTGCGCAATTGTTGAGTAGCTGAATGTATTTTTTCAGCTTCTTGAAGATCTGCCTTAGATTTATTATATTCAGCAAGATAAGAACTATTATTAAAACTGACAATCACTTGTCCTTTTTTAAGACGATCACCAATATCGCCATCCATTTTGTCAATTTTACCATTAATGCCTGCAGAAATGGTAGCTTCACGCTTGGCAATAACAAGAGCACGCAGCTCTTTAGCGTCTTTGACGGGTGTTTCTTCAGCAAAAGCAGGCAATGTGCCTAAAATTGCTATACAAGTAATCAGTGGAACATAAAAGCGCATTTTGTCACCTTTTTAAGAAGCTGTATTGGGATTAACGGTAAAAGATAAAAGACTTTGTTCATCAAGCCTAAGCTCAGTTTTACTTAAATGAGACTCAATCAATCTGGTCATTTCATCCAAATCTTCTGTAATAATCATAGGGAATGGATTAACACCCAAAGAATTAATCAATCGTCCATAAGCATTTTGAACCTCTGTATAAGAAGCATATCGTCTGACGCGCCCAACAATTTCGGATGCCTTATCTTCAATGAGTTTCAAATTGTCTTCAAGCTCAGCTTGAACTTTGCTCTTTGAAATGCTTGCAATTTTTGTATTAACGCGATCAATTTGTTTGCTGAACACATATTCTTTTTTAGCGATTGAATAGCGTTCAAGCGATAAATGAATTTGCGTCAGAATTGCCATTGAAAGTGCTAAACGTCTTGTGCTTATAACCGATCCTTTTTGACGTTCAGCACGTAATCTGGTCGGCGTTGCCAACATCTTGAAAAGATTTAAACCAAGTTTTGCACTAAAGTCTGTCCAAGACTGATTGTACAAGAACGAATTACTATCATAATTGCGTCTTGCTTCAAGATTAATACCGGGGAAAAAGGATGTATATAATTTATAAATCTCATTTTTAGAGATACGTTTGTTATAATCTTCTTCCCATACTTCTGGGCGATGCAATAAAGCGATATTTTCTAGCGCATCTACAGAAATATTTATTTCTGGAAGATTTAGCTTTTTTTTATGAATTGTTTCAACTTCAAATTGTGTGCCAGGCTCTAGATTCATAAGGGAAGCAAGCTCTGCTTTAGCCATTGCTAATTCACGACGTTGTTTAAACAATTTGCTGATGGCGTCTAGGATAATCTTTTGATAATTAAGACTGATGGGCAATGGTTGTATGCGTTCTTTTTCAAGACGCCTTGCATTTTTTAAAGCACCATAACCAAGATCAATGACTTGATCAACTTCCTTTAAAAGTAGTTCAGCTGTGACAGCACGCCAATAAGCATTGCGAATATCAAAAGCCATATTTTGAAGTACTTTTTGACGTCTTAATTGCGCAATTTTAGCTTCATCACTTTTTTGACGCGCAGTAAAATAGGCAGTACCAAAATCAAGCACATTCCATAGAACACCTAGATCAAATAAACGGCGATTATTATCCGTTGATGTTGATGTTTCAAGTGATTGTTGTCCAGTTGCAACAGATTGCGAATTAGAAGCCAACACATTACTACGTCTAGAATAACCAGCACTTGTTGTAATAGGCGGCAACATATCCCAATCGGCAATATTGCTTAAATTTAAAGCATAAGCTTCTTCTAATGTTTTAACACGATGATCTAGATTATATTTAATGCCGCGCGCAAGCGCTTCATAAAATGTAATTGGTTTTGTAGGACGCGGTGTATGTTCTCTGATTTTTTCACGATCACTCAGTACTTTTTTCTGCCTATCTTCTTCCGTAAATGGTTTTGTATGAAAGGAGCAAGAAGCTAAAAAAATGCTTAAAAAAGAGATTGATACAAATTGGGTTTTTTTGCTGAACATAGTCTTCCCACATTATTATTTTATTTAATTCATTGTAAGTTTCTTTTAATTGCATGTCTAGCGTTTTATCACATAAATCTTAATAAAGAATTAATGTAACAACATATAAAAATATAACTTTTTTAATAAAAAACTAACAAATTAGATGTATAATTATAGTATAAATGTATTCTTTGAAAGGTATTGAGATGCCAAAAGATTTTATTAATTTGCAAAATAGCAAAAAATCTAAATTATCTTCTCGTACGACGATGCGATTGCTAGAGCAAAGATTCATGTTTGATGCGGCAATTGCAACTACTGTTGCCGATGCTCAAAATACGTCTGATCCACATCTAGATGCGGCTGTTCATAATGATATTAATGCAAAGCCATTGGCAACAGATGCGTCACATGATACCAATATTTCTCAAAATATCGATCCTTCAAAAGATACCTCAAAAACTATTTTATCCGATTTTACAGCAAATGCTGCAACGACACCTAAACAAACAACTCAAGTTACAGACGAAAAATCAGCTATATCCTATATGAATGGATTGCCTTTA